>NZ_JBITTH010000001.1:561313-597010 GCF_044541755.1 Streptomyces sp. NPDC085524 | reverse complement strand
TCGCCAATGCTCCGCAGTGGCTCCCTCCTCCGCCTTGCAATCCACGGCACCAGACGACCCGGGCTATCCGACCCTGATCCGCCGGACACCCCCTATGGGCGGGCCCGTTCCCGGACCCCGCCCCGCGTTCCCTGCGGCTGGGCCCGCCCGCGGCGGGCCGAGCCGCAGGTACGGCTCACGGCCCGGAGCGGGCGGGCCGGCGGGCTCAGTGGAACAGTACGGACGCGTCCCCGGCCGCCGTGGTGACCGAGCCCGGGCACAGGAAGCTGCCCGAGGTCTTGGCGGCGGTGAAGGCCCGGTTGACGTACTTCCGGGTCGTCCCGTCGCGGTCCCACACGATGTTCGTCGCCTTGTAGCGGCAGGAGATGAAGCTCTGCCTGCCGGTGATGTCGATCAGATCGGTCCGCGCCGTGCCGGCCGCGTCGTCGAACGTGAAGGCGGGGTTGTTGTTGAGGGTGGCGGCGATGCCGCCGCCGCAGGCCAGATTTCCTCCCGGCGCGTTGATGGTGCTGCGGTCGACGGTCAGGGCCGCCGGGGCGGCTGCGCTCGTGGTCGCGTTGGTCCAGGTGCACGTGCTGCCGGCGACCACGATCACGCCGTCGGCCTTCAGGTCTGCCACCGAGATGCCGGGGCCCTGCGCGAGGGCGGTGCCGGTACCGGTGAAGGCCGCCGCGACTGCCAGCGTCGCGATTCCTGCGATGCGCGAGATGCGGGTCCTGTGCGTGCTGTGCCTCATGAATCGCTCCTCCATGCCGACTACTGGTGGGGGTGGGCGAGGCGCTGGGCCTCTCAGAGGGTGCGGAGTGCGTGCCGGGAGCGTCCCACAGGCGTCGTGAACTGTCAGGAGCATGTCATGCATGTGCAGCGGATTGGCTGGAATCACCACCCGGTAGGGGACGAGGCGCGAGGCCGGACGGCGCGGGCGCGACCGGCAGGATCCGGAAGGGACGGCCTCTAGTCGGAGGCCGTGCCGGGGCCGAGCCCGAGCACCTCCGCCAGGTCGTAGCCGACGACCTCCTCCAACTGGCCGTACGTGCAGCTCTCCGGCGTCCGGTCGGGACGCCACCGGCGGAACTGGGCCGTGTGCCGGAAGCGGTCCCCCTCCATGTGGTCGTAGGCCACCTCGACGACCCGTTCCGGCCGCAGCGGCACCCATGACAGGTCCTTCTTGCCGGTCCAGCGGCTCGTCGCGCCGGGCAGCCGGGCGCTCTCGTGCGCGGACTCCTCGGCCCAGGCGGCCCAGGGGTGACCGGCGGGGTCCTCCATGCGCAGGGGTTCGAGCTCCTCCACCAGCTCGGCGCGGCGCTTCATGGGGAAGGCCGCGCACACGCCCACGTGCTGCAGGGCGCCCTGGTCGTCGTAGAGCCCCAGCAGGAGCGATCCGACGATCGGACCGCTCTTGTGGAAACGGAAACCCGCGACGACGGCGTCGGCGGTACGTTCGTGCTTGATCTTGAACATGAGGCGGGCATCGGGCCGGTAGGGGAGGTCGAGCGGTTTGGCGATCACCCCGTCGAGCCCGGCGCCTTCGAACTGCTCGAACCACTCCTGCGCGAGCGCGGGGTCGGTGGTCGCGGGCGCGAGATGGACGGGGGGCCGTGCAGTGGAGAGGCAGTCGACGAGGGCGGCGCGGCGCCCGGTGAGCGGGGTGTCGAGGAGCGGCTCGTCGCCGAGGGCCAGCAGGTCGAAGGCGACGAAGGCGGCGGGGGTCGTCTCGGCGAGCAGTTTCACGCGGGAGGCGGCGGGATGGATCCGCTCGGTCAGCCGGTCGAAGTCGAGCCGCCCGTCATGGATGATCACGATCTCGCCGTCCATCACGCACCGGTCGGGCAGGTTGCCCTTCAGCGCTTCCACCAGCTCCGGGAAATACCTGGTCAGGGACTTGCCCGTCCGACTGCCGATCTCGATCTCGGCGCCGTCGCGGTGGACGATCGCCCGGAAGCCGTCCCACTTGGCCTCGTACTGCATGCCGGCCGGGATCCTGGCCACGGACTTGGCGAGCATCGGCTTCACGGGGGGCATCACCGGCAGATCCATGCTGTCGATTCTGCGACGGTACGTACGGCCCCGCCCGGTATGCGCGACCAGCCGGGCCCGCCTAACGTGGCGCACATGGGTGCTGCCGGTAACGCGATCGAGCTGGAGGCGGGCGGCCGTACGGTCCGCCTGTCCAACCCGGACAAGGTGTACTTCCCGGAGCGTGGCCTCACCAAGAGGAACGTGGCCGAGTACTACCTCTCGGTCGCGGAGGGCATCACACGCGCCCTGCGCAACAGGCCCACGACCCTCGAGCGCTACCCGGACGGCGTGGAGGGGGAGTCCTTCTTCCAGAAGCGCGCCCCCAAGAACCTCCCCGACTGGATCCCCACGGCCCACATCGCCTTCCCCAGCGGGCGCACGGCGGACGAGATCTGCCCGACCGAGCCGGCGGCCGTGCTGTGGGCCGCCAACCTGGGCTGCCTCACCTTCCATCCCTGGCCGGTGCGGCGCGAGGACACCGACCGCCCCGACGAACTGCGCATCGACCTCGACCCGCAGCCCGGCACCGACTACCACCACGCGGTGGCGGCCGCCCACGAACTGCGGCCGCTGCTCGAGGAGCTGGGCCTGCGCGGCTGGCCCAAGACCTCCGGCGGCCGGGGCCTGCACGTCTTCGTGCCCATCGCCCCGCGCTGGAGCTTCACCGAGGTCCGCCGGTGCGCGATCGCCATCGGCCGGGAGCTGGAACGCCGGATGCCCGGCAAGGTCACGACGGCCTGGTGGAAGGAGGAGCGCGGCGAGCGGATCTTCTTCGACTACAACCAGACGGCCCGCGACCGGACGATCGCCTCCGCCTACTCCGTCCGCCCCCGCCCGCACGCCCCGGTGTCGGCCCCGCTGCGCTGGGACGAAGTGGACGACGCGGAGCCGCGCGACTTCGACATCGTGACGATGCCGGCCCGCTTCGCCGAAGTGGGCGATCTGCACGCGGAGATGGACGACCACGCCTTCACCCTGGATGCCGCGCTGGAGCTCGCCTCCCGCGACGAGCACCAACACGGCCTGGGCGACATGCCGTACCCGCCGGACTACCCGAAGATGCCGGGCGAACCCAAGCGCGTCCAGCCGAGCCGCGCCAAGAACGAGTCCGACGGCTCCTGACGGCGGGATCGACGTCCGCGGACCGGGACCCGCCCCGCGCCCGTCCGGGGAGTGGTCCATGCGATCCATGCGATCCACGCACCGATATGGCCGAGCAAAAAACAACACGAACGATCGTGCTAATATCTCCTCGTCATCCTGCTCCTGCCCTATGCGGCCATCCAGCGGAGATCCGGAGAACCGGCATGCACCCCATGGCTTCACTCCTGAGCACCACCCTCAACGTCGGAGCCCGGCTCGCCCCGGGCCTGGTCGGACCCCGCGCCTTCGCGCTGTTCGTCCGTCCGCTCGGCCGCGCGCGACTGCGCCCCGACGAGGCGGAGGTGATGGCGCGGGCCGAGACCGGGCGGCTGCTCGTGCGGGGCATACCGGTCACCACCTACCGGTGGGGCGACGGCGAGCGCCCGGTCCTCGTGGTGCACGGCTGGTCCTCGCGCACATCGCGGTTCGCCGGCTTCGTCGAGGCGCTGCGGGCGGAGGGCCACAGCGTGATCGCCTTCGACTCGCCGGGACACGGCGAGTCCGGCGGCAGCGCCACCACGGTCCGCGACCAGCGCGAGATCATCCGCCTGCTGCACGGCGGGCACGGGGACTTCTCGGCCGTCCTCGCCCACTCCATCGGAGTGCTCTCGAGCCTCTTCACCCTGCGGGACACGGTCCGCGCGGACCGGGTGGTCGCCATCGGGGGAATCGCCGAATTCGGCTACCTCCTCGAGCAGTTCCGCGCCCGGCTGGGGCTGAACGAGGCGGTCGAGCGGGTCCTGCGCCGCCACGTCGAGCAGCGCCTCTTCCCCGGGGAAACCGGCATCTGGCAGCGCCTGGACGCCCGTTGGAACCCGGCGGACGTCCAGGTGCCGATGCTCCTCGTCCACGACAAGGACGACGACGTCGCGACTCCGGCCCAGTCCCGCGCCCTCGCGGCCGCCCACGGCGACCGGGCCCGCCTGATCGAGACCGGCGGACTCGGCCACCGGCGCATCCTCGCCGACCCCGAAGTCATCGCGGCAGCGGTCGAGTTCATCACCGCCCCGTACGTCCCCTCGGAAAACCCCGCCGAGATCCCGGCGGCCACCCGATGAGCACCCCCACCCGGACCGGGGACGCCGTCACCGACCCGGCCGGCGGAGCCGCCGCCCCGGGCCGGATCCTGCTCCTCGCCTGCGCCGTCACCTTCCTCGCCTTCCTCGACGCCACCGTCGTCAACGTGGCCTTCCCCGATCTGCGGCGGGCCTTCCCCGAGGCGTCCCTGGCCCGGCTGACCTGGGTGGTCAGCGGCTACGCCGTCCTCTTCGCCGCCCTGCTGGCGGCCGCCGGGCGCCTCGCCGACACCTTGGGGCGACGCACCCTCTTCCTCGGCTCGGTCCTCGCCTTCACCCTCACCTCCCTCGCCGCGAGCGCCGCCCCCACCGCCGACCTGCTCATCGGGGCCCGCGCCCTCCAGGGGGCCGCGGCCGCCGGAATGATCCCGGCCGCGCTGGGCCTCGTACTGGCCCACACCCCGCCCGGCCGCCGGGCGGCGGCGCTCGGCGCATGGGGCGCCGCGGGCGGACTCGCCGCCGCGGTCGGCCCCAGCCTCGGCGGCCTGCTCGTCGAGGTGTGGGACTGGCGCGCGATCTTCCTGGTCAACGTGCCCCTCGGCCTGGCGGTCTGCCGGGCCGCCGCCCGCGCCGTTCCCCGGGACGCGCGCACCGCGCGCCGGCTCCCGGACCCCGTCGGCACCGTCGCCCTGGCGGTCGGCATCGGGGGCGTGGTGGCCGGCCTCACCCAGGGCGCGGACTGGGGCTGGACCGACCCCGCGGTGCTCGCACTCGCGGGCGGCGGCGCCCTGTCGACCGCCGTCGCGCTGTACCGCTCGCGCCGCCATCCCGCCCCGGCCGTCGACCGGGACCTGTGGCGCGACCGGGTCTTCGCCCGCGCCAACGTGTCGGCCCTGCTCTTCGGGGCGGCCATGTACGCGTGGCTGCTGACCGGGCCCTCGTACCTCATCGCCCGCTGGGACTACTCGGTCCTGGAGGCCGGTTTCGGCGTCACCCCCGGCGCCGTGCTCGCCATGGCGGGTGCGCTGGTCGTCGGCCGCCGCGTACCGGCGCACCTGCAGTGGGCCGCCGTTGTCATCGGCTCCCTGCTGTTCGCCGGGAACGCCCTGCTGCTGTGGGGCTGGGTCGGCGCCTCGGCCTCGTACGCCCAGATCTTCCTCCCGGCCGGCCTGCTGGGCGGCCTCGGCATCGGCGTGGCCCTGACCGCGCTGTCGACCGCCGCCTCCGCCACCCTTCCGCCGCAGCGGTTCGCGGCGGGGACCGGGCTGCTGATGACGGCCCGGCAACTGGGCGGCGCACTCGGCATCGCGGCCACCGCGGCCCTGCTGACCGGGGCGGGCGACCGCTGGCGCGGGGTCTTCCTCATGGTGGCGGTCGCGGCGGTGGGCGCGGCGGCCGCGGGCTGGTCGATGCGCGCGGGCGCCCGGGTCAGCCGGCCGGGCTGAACGCCGGGGGCCGCTCCGGGAGTTCCTCCGGGGCGGCCGCCGCCGCCCGCAGCCGGTCGAGGATGCCCCGGCCGGCGCGTTCGTATGCGAGCGGGTCCTCGTGCAGCACGGAATGCGCGTTCGCCAGCTCCATCATCGCGATCGCCTCGAACGCGAGCTGCGGCACGTCCGCGGGATCGAACCCGTCCCGCAGCCCGCCCACCTGCCGCGCCTCGTCCAGGAGCCGCTCGAGGTAACGCGCCCAGTCGGACCTGACCTTGGCGATCTCGTCGCGCACGGGGCCGGGGCGCGAGTCGAACTCCGCCGAGACCGTGTAGAAGAAGCACCCGCCCGGGAAGATCCGGTGCGCGGAGTAGTCCAGCCACAGCTCGCACACCCGCCACACCTTGGCGAGGCCGGCCGGGTCCTCGCGCACGGGCCGCACGACCTGCTCGACGAACACGTCCACGGCGGCGCGGACGGTGGCGAGCTGCAGGTCCTCCTTGGAGCCGAAGAGGGCGAAGACACCGCTCTTGCTCAGACCGAGATCCGCGGCGATCTTCCCCAGGGACAGGCCTTCCAGCCCGTCCACGGAAGCGATGCTCATCGTCCGGTCGAGGACGGTGCGCCGCGTCTGATTGCCCCGTTCCACGCGTCCGTCTGCCATGACCCCATCTTACCGAACGCACGGTCGTTCACTCTGTGGGAGCGGGCGGGCCGGGCGGGGCCGGGCGGGCCGGACGGGGGCCACTGTCAGTGGGGAGTGCCATGCTCGAAGAGGACACGGCTACGAGCGTCGGCGGGCGGAAGCGGACGGAAGGAGTGCGGACCATGCTCACCACGGACTACAAGGACGGCTCCCCGAACTGGGTGGACCTCGCGACGCCGGACATAGAAGCCGCTGCGGGGTTCTACGAAGGACTGCTCGGCTGGGACTTCCGGGCAGGCGGCGAGGAGGTCGGCGGCTACGGGATGTTCCACCTCGGCGGCAGGACGGTCGCGGGCGGCATGACCGTCCCCGCGGACAGGGGCCCGTGCGCCTGGCAGGTGTACTTCCAGACCTCCGACACGGACGCGACGGCGGCGGCCGTGCCCGGGGCGGGCGGCACGGTCACCGTCGAGCCGATGGACGTCATGGACTTCGGCCGCATGGCGGTCTTCGCCGACCCGGAGGGCGTGGGCTTCGGCGTGTGGCAGCCGAGGAAGAACGCGGGCCTCGGCGCGGTGACGGAGGTGGGCTCCCTGTGCTGGACGGAGCTGTACACGGGTGATGTGGCCGCGGCAGCACGGTTCTACGGAGCGGTGCTGGGCTGGGAGATCCGCGAAATGCCGTACGAGGGCGGCGCGTACACGATGGCCGGGCCGGCGGGAGGGACGGACGAGGAATCCTTCGCCGGGCTCGTGCCGATCTCGGTGGACCCGGTCGAGGACGCCGAACAGCCTTACTGGTCCCTGTACTTCGAGGTCGCCGACTGCGACGCCGCGGCCGCGAAGGCGGAGGAGACGGGCGGGAAGGTGCGCCTCACGCCGGTGTTCATGGAGGGAGTCGGCCGCTTCGCCAAGCTCGCGGATCCCTTCGGGGCGCGGTTCGCGGTCATAGCCAGTGCGCCGGCGTCCGGTCCGTGACGTGTTGTTGATCAGGCGTTGATCGGACGTCCATCGGCGGCGGTGAGTATCACCGGCATGTCGATGAACACCACCGCCACCGCCACTTCCGCTGCCGCTGACACCGCCTGGTACGACCTCGCCCTCTGCGCCCAGACGGGCCCGGGCTTCTTCTTCCCGGAGCCCGGCTCGTCGCTGCGCGACGCGAAGCGGCTGTGCGGGGCGTGCGAGGGGCGTGCGGCGTGCCTGGAGTACGCGCTGGCGAACGACGAACGCTTCGGCGTGTGGGGCGGCCTGTCGGAAGCCGAACGCCTGGCCCTGCGGCCGCGCCGCTGATCAGGTACGGGTGCCTTTCCCGCTGGGCCGCACCAGCCCCACCCGCAGCGCGAGCTCGAACCCCTCACCGCCGCGACACCCTGGCAGAACGGTGCTTCGCCACGGGAATCCGCGTCACTCGCGTGAGGGAGCCGAAACCGGTCAGGGCCGGGCGGGACCGGCCGACAGCCCCGGCCGGTGTCAGCCCTTGCGGGCGGCGATGCGCGCCGCGCGGGCGGCCAGGCGCTCGTCGAGCTTGCGGGCCTCGGTGTCCAGGCCGTTCATGAAGAGGCCGAGCTCTTCCTGGGCCTTCTGGCCGTCGGGGCCCAGGCCGTCGATGTCCATGATCTTCAGGAAGCGGATCACGGGGCTCAGCACGTCGTCGTGGTGGATCCGCAGGTTGTAGACCCCGCCGATCGCCATCTGCGCGGCCATCCGCTCGAAGCCGGGCATGCCGTGTCCGGGCATCCGGAAGTTGACCACGACGTCCCGGACGGCCTGCATCGTGAGGTCCGGGGCGAGCTCGAAGGCCGCGGCCAGCAGGTTGCGGTAGAAGATCATGTGCAGGTTCTCGTCCTGCGCGATGCGCGCCAGCATCCGGTCGCAGACCGGGTCACCGGACTGGTGGCCGGTGTTGCGGTGCGAGATGCGGGTCGCGAGCTCCTGGAAGGCCACGTACGCCACCGAGTGCAGCATCGAGTGGCTGTTGTCGGACTCGAAGCCCTCCGACATGTGCTGCATCCGGAACGCTTCCAGCTTGTCCGGGTCCACGGCGCGCGAGGCCAGCAGGTAGTCGCGCATCACGATGCCGTGGCGGCCCTCCTCGGCCGTCCAGCGGTGCACCCAGGTGCCCCAGGCGCCGTTGCGGCCGAAGAGCGTCGCGATCTCGTGGTGGTAGCTGGGGAGGTTGTCCTCGGTCAGCAGGTTCACCACGAGGGCGATCTTGCCGATCTCGGTGACCTTGGACTGGTCGGGGTGCCAGGCCTCGCCGTCCTCGAAGAAGGCGGGGAAGTTCCGGCCGTCGCTCCACGGGACGTAGTCGTGGGGCATCCAGTCCTTCTGGACCTTCAGGTGGCGGTTGAGCTCCTTCTCGACCACTTCTTCCAGCGCGAACAGCAGCTTGGCGTCGGTCCACGCCTCCGAGCTGCCGAGGTGGGGAGAGGTGATCGTCACGGGTGCTCCTGGATGTAAAGCGAACTACCTACGGTTCCGTAGCCTACGGAGTCGTAGGTTAAGCGGGACATCAAGACCAGCCAAGTCCCCGGCAGGTGTATGTCTGGTTACATCCTGTTATCTATGCAGTTTGAGGGTGGCCTGAAGGGCCCATGGAGGGGCAAAGTCACGCCAAGAGGTGGTCCGCCGCCCCGGCTTTTACCGCGGAAATCAGCGCCCGCAGGGCGTCGACCGAGTCGGTGACGTACGTGGCGGACCCGGTCGTGCCGATGTAGGCCATCCCCTCGGTGTCGCGCCCGAAGCGGAAACAGTTCGCCCCCTCGCTGCAGAAGGCCTCGTCCCAGGTGATCTTGACTGCGGGGGGCGCGGTGACCGTCGTGGTGATCGTGTTCATGGAGTCTCTCCTCGTCGGACCGGTCACAGGCTCTGTGCGACGGCGTGGATGAAATCGCGGGAGGCGGCGGCGGGCAGCGCCAGTGAGCGCAGCCGCTCCAGCAGTCCCCGGTAGCGCAGCAGCTTCATGTGCGAGTCCAGCAGCATCGAGCCGTGCGAGCTGTCCAGCTGCACGGTGTCGAGCCGCGGTATCGAGGCCGCGGCGTAGGTGAAGGACTGCCCGGCGCCCGGGAAGCCTCCGGCCGTGAAGGGGATGACCAGCACCGTCGTGCGCGCCCGCTCCGACTGCTCCAGGACGTGCTCCAGCTGCGCCCGGGCGACCTTCGGTCCGCCGAACTGCATCCGCAGCGCGGCCTCGTGCACCACCGCCTCGTACAACGGGGGCCGCTCCCGCGCGAACACCTGCTGCCGGCTCATGCGCAGGGCGAGCCGCGCCTGCAGGTCCGGCTCCGGCAGCGGCGGGTCGGCGGTGTCGAAGACCGCCCGCGCGTGCGCCTCGGTCTGCAGCAGCCCGGGGATGTGCGTGGTGACCGCGGTGTGCAACTCGACGGAGTGGTGCTCCAGTTCGCAGATGTCGAGCAGCCCCGGCGGCAGCATCCCGCGGTGCTGTTCCCACCACCCCTTGTCCCGCTCCTGCGCCATCGACGCGAGCAGGTCGACGAGGCCCGTGTCCGGGCAGTCGTAGTTGAAGGCGAGGGTGCGGACGCGCTCGGCGCTGATGCCGATCCGGCCGGATTCGATGTTGGGGATCCGCGTGCGGTCCACCCCCAGCAGGGCCGCGGCCTGCTGGACCGTCATGCCCGACTCCTCGCGGAGCCTGCGCAGCTCGGAGCCCAAGCGCTGCTGCCTCGCGGTCGGCGTGCTCCTGGGCGGCACGGGCGCCCCTCCTTCGCTGCGGGGCACGCGCGAAATTCCGTACCCATCCTGAAATGCCCTGAGAAATGGGCAAGTGGTGAGACAAGTAGTAGCACTGTGCACCGGGTTACGCTACGGTCGGTAGTGCAAGTCTCACACGGGGCGACCCCGTGACCTCGGATGACCCCTCCATGGCGGACCGGTCTTCGATCACACTGCTGTCGATCACACCCATATTTGGAGCAGCGCGATGACGGGCACTCTCGGTGGCCTGCGGCCGGCCCATGAGCCCCGGCGGATACCGCCCGAAGCGGCGAGGCTGGACTACTCGATACGTCTTCCGGGCGGCGCCTACTGCGCGGGCACCGCCCGTTCCGTCGTCCGGACCCTGCTCGACCGGCACGGCCTGCCCGACCTGCGCGAGACGGCGGCCCTCGCCGCCTCCGAACTCGTGGCGTACGGATACCGCTTCACGCCCGACGAGGAGATGGTGCTGAAGATCTGCTGGCAGTACGACGCGCTGCGGATCGTCGTCTACGACCAGCACCCGGCGCACTCCTCGCCCGAGGAGAGCGAGGAGTGCAGGAGCCGGCGCAGCCGCGGGATGTGGCTGCTCGCCGCGGCCGTGGACGCCTGCGGCGGGGACTGGGGGCTCACCCCCGTCCTGACCGCGATGGGCGGCACCAAGTCCTGGGTCTTACTGCCGCGTTAAAGGCCGGTGGTCATTCGTGCCACAGCGTCTCCCGGACCTCCTCCGCCGTCGTCGGCCGCAGTTCGCCGTCCAGCAGCAGCCACCGCGTGATGCCGATCGACTCCAGGAACGGCACGTCATGGCTGGCCACCAGGAGCGCACCCTCGTAGGACTCCAGCGCGTCGGTCAACTGCCGTACGCTCGCCAGGTCCAGATTGTTCGTCGGCTCGTCGAGCATCAGCAGCTGCGGAGCGGGCTCCGCGAGCAGCAGCGCCGCCAGCGCCGCCCGGAACCGCTCGCCGCCCGACAAGGTGCCGGCCGGCCGGTCCGCCCGGGCGCCCCGGAACAGGAAGTGCGCGAGCCGAGCCCGGACCACGTTGTTCGTGGCCTGCGGGGCGAACCGCGCCACGTTCTCCACCACCGAACGGCTCTCGTCCAGTACGTCCAGGCGCTGCGGCAGGAACCGCGTGGTCACGTGCCTCACCGCCTCCCCGGACACCGGCGCCAGCTGCCCGGCGACCGTGCGCAGCAGCGTGGTCTTGCCCGACCCGTTGCGTCCCACCAGCGCGATCCGCTCCGGGCCGCGCAGCTCCCACTCGCCCCGTACGGCCGCACCGTGGGCCAGCCGCACATCGCTGAGGGTCAGCACGCGCCGCCCGGGCGGGACCTGGGTGGCGGGGAGCTTGATGCGGATCTCGTCGTCGTCGCGCACCGCCTCCACCGCCTGGTCGAGCCGCTCCTTCGCCTGCGCGAGCCGCTCGGTGTGCATGATCCGGTGCTTGCCGGCCGATTCCTGGGCCGCCCGCTTTCGGGCGCCCATCACGATCTTCGGCTCGCGCTTGTTCTCGTACATCTTCTGGCCGTACCGCTTGCGCCGCGACAACTTGACCTGTGCGTCGGCCAGTTCACGCTTCTGGCGCTGTACGTCGGCCTCCGCCACCCGGACCATCCGCTCGGCCGACTCCTGCTCGGCGGCGAGCATCTCCTCGTAGTCCGTGAAGTTCCCGCCGTACCAGCGGACTTCACCGTCGCGCAGATCGGCGATCTGGTCGACCCGCTCCAGCAGCTCCCGGTCGTGGCTGACCAGGACCATCACCCCGGTCCAGGACTCGACGGCCGCGTACAGGCGGCGCCGGGCCCGCAGGTCCAGGTTGTTGGTGGGCTCGTCCAGCAGCAGGACGTCCGGGCGGGCGAGGAGCAGCGCAGCCAGCCGCAGCAGCACGCACTCGCCGCCCGACAGTTCGCCGACGGTGCGGTCCAGTCCGATGCGGGCGAGTCCGAGCTGGTCGAGCATGGCGGTCGCCCGCTCCTCCACGTCCCAGTCGTCGCCGACGGCCGCGAAGTTGGCCTCGGTGGCCTCGCCCGCCTCGATGGCGTGCAGGGCGGCGCGGGCGGTGTGGATGCCGAGGGCCTCGTCGACCCGGAGCGCCGTGTCGAGGGTGAGGTTCTGCGGCAGGTAGCCGATCGTGCCGGCAATGGCCAACTCACCCTCTCCAGGAGTGAGTTCACCGGCGATCAGCTTCAGCAGCGTGGACTTGCCGCAGCCGTTGAGCCCGATCAGGCCGGTACGGCCCGGGCCGATCGCCAGGGAGAAGTCTTCGAAGACGGGGGAGCCGTCCGGCCAGTCGAAGGACAGGGCGGAGCAGGTGATGAAAGCAGGGGCATGACTCATAGAGGCCTCCAGGTTGCGTGAATGGTGCGTGCAACGCGGGGAGACAGCCGACGGTCAGCGATTTGCGGTGACGGGGGTCGGTGTCTCGGACCTCAGAAGTCCAATGTCCTGCTCCGTTTCGACGGCGATGGGGCGTCTACGAAGCTACGGGCGGCCGGAGCCGCCCGCAAACGATTAACGGCCGTACGGTCAGCAGCCGTCGCGCATCAGCTCGGCCAGGCTGTGGTCCATGTCGAGGTAGAGGTGCTCCAGGCCGGGCGGAACCACGACGGCAGCCCGTTCCAGGAAGCGCTGCAGCTCGGCCGTGAGCATCAGCACGATCGCGACGCCCTCGGGGGCGTGGAACTCGATCGTGGTCCGCTCGCCGTCGTACGGGCGCACGCGCACGTCGCCCTGGCCGGACGGGCGGTTCAGCCCGGACTCCAGCAGCTCGCGCGCGAAGGTCCACGAGACCTCGACGCCCTCCAGCGTGGCCGGAGCCGGGAAGGCCATGCGCACGGCGAACGGATCCGCACGGTCGTAGCAGAGGGTGACGGGCACGGTCTCGACCTTCGGCGCGGTGGCGACCAGACGGGCCTGAACGGCCTGCTCGATGACAGTGATCAAGGCGCACTCCCTTGCGGCGGATCTGCTGCCGGGCCGTGGGGTGGAGCCCGGCAACTCGATAGACGCCGGAATCGGCAAATCCGTGCATGGAGGGTGACGTGAGCTGTGTCACCGAATGGCCGGAACCCGCCTGTGTGATCGCACAGGGTGACCGTCGGCGGGTTGCAGAGGCAGGATGATCACTCGGAGTGGCAGCTTCCGGAGAGGTCGCAGAAGGGCTGATTAGCGCTCACTCCACAGGCGCAAAGCATGGCCCTGGTCTCCCTGCGGACCTCCCCGTCCGCGGTCGTCACGCTCAGGTCGCCGCGCAGCACGAGCCGGCCGGCGGAATCGCGTACGACGGTGGTCGGCCGGTCCGGCTCCTCCTCGGGGCCCTCGGCCAGCAGGTACTGGAGCGCCCCCGAGGGGCAGCGCCGGATCACCTCGGCGGCCAGGTCCGCGGCGGCCCCGTCCGGCTGAACCCAGGGGCGCCGTCCCGTGTCGAAGACTCCGGGCAGTCCCCGCACGCACTCGGCGGCGTGCAGGCACCGCCCCACCTCGTACGTGATGGTGATCTGCTTGCCCTCGTAGGCCTTGGGTTCCTTGGGCGTCATGGACCCACCCTAGGAAGGGTGCGACGGGGACGCACCCTGGACGGAAAAACGGGCGTGCGTTAGCTTCCGGCGCCATGAGACTTCTGGGAGTTGGCATGTGCGCGGCGGTTTTGACGGTGGGCTTACTGGCGGTGCCCGCCCAGGCGGACGCGTCCGGAGGGGCGGCGCAGCTGCACGGCGCGAGCTGGGCGCTCAAGGGCACGGGCAAGGAGGTCCGCTTCCGCGGACTGTCCGCCGTCAGCCGGTCCACGGCCTGGGTGGCGGGCTCCAAGGGCACCGTCCTGCGCACCGTGGACGGGGGCCGCAGCTGGAGCGACGTCTCGCCGCCCGCGGCCGTGGCCGAAGGCCTGGAACTGCGCGACATCGAGGCCTTCGACGCCCGCCGCGCCGTGGCCCTGTCCATCGGGGAGGGCGAGGCCTCCCGGGTGCTGCGCACCGAGGACGGCGGCGCCACCTGGACCGAGACCTTCCGCAACCCCGACCCGCGCGCCTTCTACGACTGCCTGACCTTCTTCGACAGCCGCCGCGGACTGGCCGTGAGCGACCCCGTGGACGGAAAGTTCCGCCTCCTGTCCACGGCCGACGGCGGCCGCACCTGGCAGCCCCTCCCGGCCGACGGCATGCCCGAGGCGCTGCCCGGCGAGGCCGGCTTCGCCGCGAGCGGCCAGTGCCTGGTCAGTGCGGGCCCGAAGGACGTTTGGCTCGCGACGGGCGGCGGCGCGGCCGCCCGGATCCTGCACTCCGCCGACCGCGGCCTGAACTGGACGGTCGCGGAATCCACCGTCCCCGCCGGCGACCCGGCCCGCGGGGTCTTCGCCCTGGCCTTCCGCGACCGTACGAGGGGACTCGCGGTCGGCGGCGACTACCGCACCGGCCAGCCCTCCCCGCAGGCCGCGGCCCGCTCCTCCGACGCAGGCCGCACCTGGAGCGCCTCGGCCACCCCGCCCCCGGCCTACCGCTCGGGAGCGGCCTGGTACCCGTACGGCCCGAACACCGCCCTCGCGGTGGGCCCGACGGGCACGGACGTGACCACCGACGGCGGCCGCAACTGGCGCGCGCTGGAGGCGGGTTCCTTCGACACGATCGACTGCGCACCGGACGCCGGGTGCTGGGCATCGGGGGAGAAGGGCCGAGTGGCACGCCTGGAGGCGAGGGGGTAGGGGGGCGGGGTCGGGAGGGGGGAGGGGGGAGGGGTCCGGACTGACCGGTATCAGAGAGGGCTTGGGGCTTCCCCGTCAGTCCCATAGTCCTTCCGTGTCGAAACGGCCTGTCAAGAGCGCTCCTTCGTCGCGTCGCTGCGCGATGTCGCTTCGCTCCACTCTTGACAGGCCGTCCCGCCCCGGAAAGACAAGGACTGCCGGGAAACCCCCAAAAGAACGGGCCGGGCGGAAGGCAAACAACCAGCCGTATCGGCGATGCTCGGCCCCCGCTCCGGCGTGGCGCGGCAGATCGCTACGCGCTTCTCGCCAAAGGCGTCTGCGGCCCGTCTGGGGCTGGTCATAAGCCGCCATCGATCGCTACGCGCTCCTCGACGACGGCGGCTGACCCCCGTCCGGGGCCGAGAGACCACGAAATGGCGCCGATCAGGGGCCCAAAGGGGCACATGCTCGCCCTGGCCGAGGTGTAGTCGTGTCAGGACGAGACCGCCCCCGCCAACCCACACCCATAACAGCCCAATTAGGGCATAACGCCAGGCGTTTCGGTCGCCGACCGGCTCTGACGTGAGTACACCTCGGCATAGCCGCTGTCTGGTCACTTTTCTCCTCTCGACGGCCGTCGGACGCGGTCATGGAGGAGGAAACCGGGCCCTTGGGCGGCCTATGACCAGCCCCGGACGGCAGGCGGACGCCGTCATCGAGAAGCGCGTAGCGATCTGGGGCGAGACCAGCCCCAGACGGGCCGCAGACGCCGAGAAATGAGGAGCGCGTAGCGATTTGACGCGCCCGATCTCCCCCGACGGTCTTGTGGTCGAGGTTTGGGGGTGGGTGGCCGACTGCCCGGTGCGGATGGTGGCCTGTGAGGGCCCGAGGCCGGGCCCGGCCCCTGCCGGAGCAGGGCTGGACATCGCTGAGATGGCCGTTTGTCGTTGTCTCCCCCGGCCCGTTCTTTTGGGGGTTTCCCGGCAGTCCTTGTCTTTCCGGGGCGGGACGGCCTGTCAAGGGCGGCCGAAGGCCGTCGCGAAGCGACGCGACGACGAAGGAGGAGCGCCCTTGACAGGCCGACCCGACACGGAAGGACTATGGGACTGACGGGAAAGCCCCAAGCCCTCTCTGATTCCGGCCGGCTCGGACCCGGCCAGGGGGTGCCGCTGCGCGGAGCAGGCCCCGCCCCGCCCTTTCACCGTTTCCTGGGGCTCCGCCCCAGACCCCGCGCCTCAAACGCCGGCGAGGCTGGATCGTCGGGAGCAGCCGACCCCCCCCACCCACATGCCGGAGACTGGATGCGCGGGCCCCAGTCGGACCCCGCGCCCGAACCCCGGCGAGGTTGGATGGCCGGGCCGCGCCCCAGCCCCCGTACGCCGGCCCCGGCGAGGTTGGATGGCCGGGCCGCGCCCCAGCCCCCGCACACCAATCACCGCCGAGGCTGGATCGTCGGGCCGCGGCCAGGCGGTGGGTGGGCGAGCGCCGCGTGCGGGCGGGGCCCGCAGGGGGAGAAGTCCCGTCCCTCACCCCACCGGGTTCTCCCGCACCGTCGACAGGTCCGCCGAGGTCTTCGTCGCGATGAACTCCGTGATGCGGTAGGCGCAGACGCCCGCCACCGTGAAGGGGTCCTCGGATGCGATCTGCTCGATCTCCGCCCGGGAGACACCGCCGGCCAGGATCACGCCTCCGTCGCGGGGGACCTTGCGGCCCGACGCGAGGAAGATGCCGGAGGCGTAGTAGCCGTCCAGCCAGGCGATGTGGGCGTCCATCTGTTCTTCGACGGCTTCGATGGGCGCGGTGTAGGACAGCTCCATTACGAACATGATCGCCAGGCTACTCTCGCTCCATCATGACGAGTGTGAAGACCCCCGCCGGCGAGGCCGAGGCCCGGGCGATACAGGACGAACTGCGCCACCAGGTCGTGCTCGACGAGCCCGGCCCCCCGCCCGGACGCGGGCTGGTCACGGGCGTCGACGTCGCCTACGACGACGAACGCGACCTGGTCGCCGCCGCGGCCGTGGTGCTCGACGCCGCCACCCTGGAAGTGGTCGAGGAGGCCACGGCCGTCGGGCACGTCAGCTTCCCGTACGTGCCCGGGCTGCTCGCCTTCCGCGAGCTGCCGACCGTGCTCGCCGCCCTCGACGCCCTGACCGCCCCGCCCGGCCTCGTCGTCTGCGACGGCTACGGTCTCGCCCACCCCCGCGGCTTCGGCCTCGCCTGCCACCTCGGCGTGGTCACCGGACTCCCGGCCATCGGCATCGCGAAGAACCCGTTCACCTTCACCTACGAGGAACCCGGCGCCCGCCGCGGCGACGCCGCCCCGCTGGTCGCAGCCGACGGCACCGCCGTCGGCCGGGCGCTGCGCACGCAGGACGGCATCAAGCCGGTGTACGTCTCCGTCGGGCACCGGGTCTCGCTGGACAACGCCTGCGCCCACGCGCTCGCGCTCAGTCCGCGCTTCCGGATTCCCGAGACCACCCGGCACGCCGATTCCCTGTGCCGCCGCGCCTTGCGCGAGGCGGCCGGGTGACACCGTGAGACGGGAGGGTCAGCGCTCGTCCGCCACCCGGAAGACGATCCCCGCCTTCCGGAGCCGGTCGAGGAGGGCGTCGCCCATCGCCACCGCGGTGGTGAGCTGACCCGCGCGGTCGGGCAGGGCGTCGTAGGCCAGGCAGAGCGCCGACTCGGCAAGCATCTTCGCCGTCTCCCCGTAGCCCGGGTCGCCGCCCGCCACCTCGGTCAGCACGCGCCGGCCGCCGCCCTCGCCCACGAACCGCACGGTGAACCAGCTGCGCGCGCGCCGCTCCGCGTCCGGCCCCTGACCCGGCTCCCAGCGGTTCATCAGCCACCGCCGGGCGGGCGGCACCTGGGCGGCCGCCAGCGTCGCGGCCACGGCCGCCGTACCGCCCACCGCGACGGGGAGGTGCTTGACGGAGGCGTAGTGCCGGTAGCGGAAGTCCGGGCCGTAGCGCTCCAGCGCGGCCGCCGACCGCGCCACGATCGTCGGGTCCAGCGTGGGCAGCGGCAGGGCCCAGGTGCCGGTCTCCCGGCTGAACCGGGGCGCACCGACCGGCCCCCGTGCGCGTCGGCCGAGCAGCCGGGGCTCGTGGAGCCTGCGGGCGTGCGCGGCCGCGAAGGTCTGGGGGCCGCGCCCCATCGCGGTCAGCGCGGAGGCGAGGGTCCCGCCGGAGAAGACGGCGTTGGACCGCATGAACCCGTCGACCCGCAGGGGAACCCCCTCGGGCAGCCGGGACACCGTGAAGTACGCCCCGAGGTCGGCCGGGATCGAGTCGAAGCCGCAGGCGTGCACGATGCGGGCGCCGGTCTCCCGGGCCCGGGCGTCGTGCTCGACGTACATCCGGTCCACGAACTCGGGCTCGCCGGTGAGGTCCACGTAGTCCGTGCCCTCTTCGGCGCAGGCGGCGACCAGCTCGGCCCCGTACCAGACGTACGGGCCCACGGTGGTGGCGAGCACCCGGGTGGACGCGGCCAATCGGCGCACGGCCCCCGCGTCGGCGGCGTCCGCGCGGAGCAGCGGCAGCCCGGCGCACGCGGGGTCGATGACGGCCAGGCGCTCGCGCAGCCGCTCCAGTTTCGCGAGGTCGCGGCCGGCCAGCGCCCAGCGGCAGCCGGCGGGCGCGTGTGCGGCCAGGTACTCGGCGGTCAGTGCCCCCACGAACCCGGTCGCGCCGAACAGCACGACGTCGTAGGCCCGTTCCGGATGGTCCTGCGGTTCCCGAGGGCTCCGCACCGTTGCGTTCATGCCGCTCCTCCCAGCTGGTGTCGGTGGCTGAGGCTAGCGTGACGCGTACGCCCGACGGACAGCGCCCCGGGAGCGGCCGTCAGGCCGTTCCCGGGGCGCGTCGTACGGGGCCTCGGTCCTCACCGGGCCTTGGTCCTCACCGGGTCCCGGTCCTCACGGACCGTCAGCCCCGCACGGGGCGTCAGCCCTTCTCGTAGTAGCCGAAGATGTCGACGACGAGGTCGGTGTCTTCCCAGCCCTTGTTCCAGAAGTCGATGATGCCGTTGTAGCCCATGCTCGTCTGGACCAGGTTCGGGACGGTGGCGCCCTTCGTCCAGTTCAGGTTGGAGGAGTTCGGCGCATCCGGCCAGCCGGCGGTGCCGTTGTTGTAGCTCTCGATCGAGTTCGGGTCCGGGCTGACGGTGAGGTAGCCGGTGCCCTTGGTGTTGGTGACGGTGCTGTTCAGCACCACGCCCGTGATGCTGGGCGCCTTGGTCGAGAGCGGCATGTAGATGTAGCCCTGGCCCTCGAGCGGGCCGTAGGACCACTGCGAGGAGTCGCGGGTGTCGAGCAGGCGCTCCGGGATGACCCGCATGTACGCGCTCTCGCTGCCGGGGCTGTAGTAGCCCACGACGTCGACGATCACGTCGGCCGCGGACCAGGCGCCGTTGAAGACGCTGATCCTGCCGTCGGCGGAGACGGGCACGATCACCGAGTTGGCGATCGTCTGGCCGGCGGTGAAGTTCAGGTTGGACGAGGACGGGACCGCGCCGCCGCCCGGGTAGGCGGACAGGTAGCCGGCCTGCTTCGGGTTGGTCACCGTCACGTTCAGCGCCACCGCGGTGATGCCCGAGGGCACTCCGCGCAGGCCGCCGATCTGGGTGGTGAAGGACTTGCGGCCGCCGAGCTGGCCCCTGGCCGTGCCGAGGCCCTCGCGGGTGTCGACGAAGCGGGACGGCTCGATCGGGGTGTAGCCGCTGGACGCGGTGCGGCTGAAGTAGCCCGTGACGTCGGCGATCAGGTCGACCGACTCCCAGCCGCCGTTGAAGAGCTCGACGTAGCCGTTCTTGCCGACCGGCACGATCACCAGGTTCGGGACGGTCTGGCCGGCGGAGAAGTTGACGTTCGACGTGGTCGGACGCTCGCTGCCCTCGGCGTAGGCCGTGACGTGCCCGCCGCCGACGGTGTTGGTGACGGTGACGTTGAGGGCCACGGCGGTGACGCCGGCCGGGATGTTCGCGTTGCCGGCGATCTTGACACGGGTGGTGCCGCGCCCGGCGACCTTGCCCTGCGCGGCGCCGGTCCCGTCCCGGGTGTCCAGGAGGCGGGTGGGGGTGTGCGCGGTGAAGTCGGATCCGGGGGTGACGACCGCGAGCTCGTTCACGGCCGTGACGTTGTTGGCGGCGTCCGTCACGGTGTACTTGACGGTGTACGCGCCGACCTCGGCGTAGGTGTGCGCCAGGGTCCGCTTGTCGTTCCCGAACGTGTCGAACTGGTCGCTCTTCCCGTCGCCCCACTCGACGGTGACGGACAGCGAGGCGTCCGCGCTCGTGATCACGCTGTCGATCTCGATGCCGTGCGCCGAGGCCCCGTAGCCCGTCAGCTGCACCGCGAGGTTCGGGTTGTCGGCGGCGACACCCGGAGTCTGCGCGGTGGCGGTCTTGCCCTCGGCGGAGGGCAGTGCCTTGCGGACCGTGCGGTCGGCAGGGCTGGTGAACTTGTTGGACGACGACGTGTCGCCCCGGCCCTGACCCAGGTTCAGGTCGGGTGCCTTGGTACCGTGCGCGTCGGGCTTGACCGGACCGGCCGCCTGGGCCGCGCCCGGGATGAGACCGACGCTTGCCGCGATGACGGCAGCGGAAACTACGAGTCGGTGATTGCGCACCGGCCCCCCCTTGTTGTTTTCATTTTGAACGCTTGAACAGGTTCGAAAGCGTGCTCAGAGTACACAGCCGCAGGGGAGTTGATCAGGGGGGAGCCCTCCTTTTCAAGCGAGATTCCCGAAGGCTCCGGGCAAACGGCTAAGCGCTTGCTCTTGTGCTGAGTGGAACACGTTCCTAGCATCACCGGTGTTACATCAGTTGTGTCACATAGTGGTCCTACGGATGCTGGGGGCTCGATGGCAGTGGCAGGGAACGGGACCGCGGGCGGGCACGGCCCGCTCGCCGGAGTGCGCGTCGTCGAGCTGGCGGGCATCGGCCCCGGGCCGTTCGCCGCCATGCTCCTCGCCGACCTGGGCGCGGACGTCGTCCGGGTGGACCGGCCCGGCGGCGGCGGACTCGCGGTCGATCCGGCCTACGACGTCACCAACCGCAACAAGCGCTCCGTCCTGGTCGACCTCAAGTCGCCCGACGGCCCGGCCCGGGTCCTGGACCTGGTCGAGCGGGCCGACATCCTCGTCGAGGGCTTCCGCCCCGGGGTCGCCGAGCGGCTCGGCGTCGGTCCCGCCGACTGCCACGCACGCAACCCGAAGCTGGTCTACGGCCGGATGACCGGCTGGGGCCAGGAGGGCCCCCTCGCGCACACCGCCGGGCACGACATCGCGTACATCGCCGTGACCGGGGCCCTGGGCATGATCGGCGACCCGGACGGGCCCCCGGCGGTCCCCGCCAACCTCGTCGGCGACTACGCGGGCGGCTCGCTCTACCTGGTGATCGGCGTCCTCGCCGCCCTCCAGCACGCCCGGACCACCGGCGCCGGCCAGGTCGTCGACGCCGCCATCGTCGACGGCACCGCCCACCTCACCGCCATGATCCACGGCATGATGGCGGCGGGCGGCTGGCAGGACCGCCGGGGGGCGAACCTGCTCGACGGAGGCTGCCCCTTCTACGGCACCTACGAGACCTCCGACGGCGGCTACATGGCGGTCGGCCCGCTGGAGCAGCAGTTCTACGACACCTTCGTGGAGCTGCTCGGCATCAAGGACCGGGCCCCGGCCCGCAAGGACCTCGCCCGCTGGGGCGAGCTGCGGGAGGCCGTCGCCGGGCGCTTCAGGACCCGTACGCGGGCGGAGTGGACGGCCGTGTTCGAGGGTACGGACGCGTGCGTGGCGCCCGTACTGTCCCTGCGCGAGGCCCCGGAGCACCCGCACCTCGCCGCCCGCGGCACCTTCACCGACTTCGGCGGGATCGTGCAGCCCGCCCCCGCCCCCCGGTTCTCGGCGACCCCGGCCGCCGTCACCGCCGGCCCGGCCCAGCCGGGGGCGCACACCGGGTCCGTGGCCGCGGACTGGGACGTACCGGCCCTGCTGAAGGACGCGCCGGAGAGCGCGGAGGAGGACGGCTGATGGAACTGTCGATGATGCTCGACTACGCCGGCGACGCCCGCCGGGCCGCCGACCAGGCCGCCGAGCTGGAGTCGGCGGGGCTCGACGCGGTGTGGGTGGCGGAGGCCTGGGGCTTCGACTCGCCGACGATCATGGGCTACCTGGCGGCCCGCACCGAGACGCTCAAGATCGGCTCGGCGATCCTCAACGTCTACTCCCGCACCCCGGGCCTCATCGCCCAGACGGCCGCCGGGCTCGACGCGGTCTCGGGGGGCCGGGCGCTGCTCGGCCTCGGCGCCTCCGGCCCGCAGGTGGTGGAGGGCTGGCACGGCAAGCCGTACGACAAACCGCTCGGCCGGACCCGCGAGACGGTGGACCTGTGCCGCCGCATCTGGCGGCGCGAGACGATCGACCACCACGGCATCACCGACATGCCGCTGCCGCCCGAGAAGGGCGGCCGGCACGGCAAGCCGCTGAAGATCCTCACCCGGCCGGTGCGCAGCTCCATCCCCGTCTACATCGCCTCGCTCGGCCCGGCCAACGTGGCGATGACCGCGGAGATCGCGGACGGCTGGCTGCCGACCCTCTTCATCCCCGAGAAGGCGCGGGAGGTGTGGGGCGAACCGCTGGCCCGGGGCGCCGCCAAGCGGTCCCCGGAGCTCGGGCCGCTGCAGACGGTGGCGGGCGGCCTGCTCGCCATCGGCGAGGACGCGGCCGCGGTACGGGACCTCGCGCGCCCGCAGATCGCCCTGTACGTCGGCGGGATGGGCGCGGTCGGCAAGAACTTCTACAACGACCTCGCCGTGGCCTACGGCTACGAGGAGGAGGCGCGCAGGATCCAGGAGCTCTACCTCTCCGGCCGCAAGCGAGACGCCGCGGCCGCCGTCCCGGACGAGTTCTGCGAGCTGATGACGCTGTGCGGGCCCGAGGGCTACGTGCGCGAGCGGGTCGAGGCCTTCCGCGAGGCGGGCGTGACCATGCTCAACGTCACGCCCGTGGGACCCGAGCCGGCCCGGCTGATCGAAACCGTCAGGAACTGGCTTTAGGGAGCCCCTTGTGATGAAGCGAGCCGCACGATGAAGCGCCGGATCTTCGACGCCGACCACGAGGCGTTCCGCGAGACCGTCCGCACCTTCCTGAACAAGGAGGTGCTGCCGCACTACGAGCAGTGGGAGAAGGACGGCATCGTCAGCCGCGAGGCCTGGCTCGCCGCCGGCCGGCAGGGGCTGCTGGGCCTCGCCGTCCCGGAGGAGTACGGGGGCGGCGGCAACACCGACTTCCGCTACGCCGCCGTGATCGCGGAGGAGTTCACCCGGGCGGGCGCCCCCGGGCTGGCGATCGGCCTGCACAACGACATCATCGGCCCCTACCTGACCTCGCTCGCCACCGAGGAGCAGAAGCGCCGCTGGCTGCCCGGATTCTGCTCGGGCGAGACCATCACCGCCATCGCGATGACCGAGCCCGGCGCGGGCTCCGACCTCCAGGGCATCCGGACCACCGCGGAGGACCGCGGCGACCACTGGGTGCTCAACGGCTCCAAGACCTTCATCTCCAACGGCATCCTCGCCGACCTGGTCATCGTCGTCGCCAAGACCACGCCCGAGGGCGGGGCGCACGGCCTGTCGCTCCTGGTCGTCGAGCGCGGCGCGGAGGGCTTCGAGCGCGGCCGCAACCTCGACAAGATCGGGCAGAAGTCCCAGGACACCGCCGAGCTGTTCTTCAACGACGTACGCGTCCCCAAGGAGAACCTGCTCGGCGACCTCAACGGAGCCTTCGTCCACCTGATGACCAACCTCGCCCAGGAGCGGATGGGCATCGCGATGGCCGGCATCGCCGCCGCCGAGCACCTGCTGGAGATCACCACCCAGTACGTCAAGGAGCGCGAGGCCTTCGGGCGGCCGCTCTCCAAGCTCCAGCACATCCGGTTCGAGATAGCCGAGATGGCCACCGAGTGCGCGGTCACCCGCACCTTCCTCGACCGCTGCATCGTCGACCACTCGAACGGCGAACTGGACCACGTCCACGCCTCGATGGCCAAGTGGTGGGCCACCGAACTCCAGAAGCGGGTCGCCGACCGCTGCCTGCAACTGCACGGCGGGTACGGATACATGACCGAGTACCGGGTCGCACGGGCCTTCACCGACGGCCGCATCCAGACCATCTACGGCGGCACGACCGAGATCATGAAAGAGATCATCGGCCGCTCCCTCCTCGGCTAGGCCGTCTCCTCCGACCTACGCTCAGACCTCCCGAAAGGCTTGACCAGTGAGCACCGAAGCGTACGTGTACGACGCGATCCGCACCCCGCGCGGCCGGGGCAAGGCCAACGGCGCCCTGCACGGCACCAAGCCGATCGACCTGGTCGTCGGCCTCATCGACGCCCTGCGCGAGCGCAACCCCGGCCTGGATCCCGGCACCATCGACGACATCGTGCTCGGCGTCGTCGGCCCGGTCGGCGACCAGGGCTCCGACATCGCCCGCGTCGCGGCCATCGCCGCCGGACTGCCGGACACGGTGGCGGGCGTGCAGGAGAACCGCTTCTGCGCCTCCGGCCTGGAGGCCGTCAACCTGGCCGCCGCCAAGGTCCGCTCCGGCTGGGAGGACCTGGTCCTGGCCGGCGGCGTGGAGTCGATGTCCCGCGTCCCCATGGCCTCCGACGGCGGCGCCTGGTTCAACGACCCGATGACCAACTGGGACGTCAACTTCGTCCCGCAGGGCATCGGCGCCGACCTGATCGCCACCATCGAGGGCTTCTCCCGGCGCGAGGTCGACGAGTATGCCGCGCTTTCCCAGGAGCGGGCGGCCGCGGCCATCAAGGACGGCCGCTTCGCCAAGTCCGTCGTACCGGTCACCGACCGCAACGGCCTGGTCGTCCTCGACCACGACGAGTTCGTCCGCCCGGGCACCACCGCCGACACCCTCGCCAAGCTGAAGCCCTCCTTCGCCGACATCGGCGAGCTCGGCGGCTTCGACGCGGTGGCCCTGCAGAAGTACCACTGGATCGAGAAGATCGACCACGTTCACCACGCCGGCAACTCCTCCGGCATCGTCGACGGCGCCTCGCTCGTCGCCATCGGCTCCCGCGAGGCGGGGGAACGGGGCGGCCTGACGCCCCGGGCCCGGATCGTCTCGGCGGCCGTCTCCGGCTCCGAGCCGACCATCATGCTCACCGGCCCCGCCCCGGCCACCCGCAAGGCCCTCGCCAAGGCCGGGCTGACCATCGACGACATCGACCTGATCGAGATCAACGAGGCCTTCGCCGGCGTCGTCCTGCGCTTCGTCAAGGACATGGGCGTCTCCCTCGACAAGGTCAACGTCAACGGCGGCGCCATCGCGCTCGGCCACCCGCTCGGCGCCACCGGCGCGATGATCCTCGGCACGATCGTCGACGAGCTGGAGCGCCAGGACAAGCGCTACGGGCTCGTCACCCTCTGCGTCGGCGGCGGCATGGGCGTCGCCACCGTCGTCGAGCGGCTCTGACCGGCGTCCTGTATCCCCCAGACCTCCTCTCAGACACGGAAGTAGCGAACATGAGCGAGTCCACCACGATCCGCTGGGAACAGGACGAGACCGGCGTCGTCACCCTGATCCTCGACGACCCCGGCCAGTCCGCGAACACGATGAACCAGGCCTTCAAGGACTCCATCGCGGCCGTCGCCGACCGCGCCGAGGCCGAGAAGGACTCCATCCGCGGCATCATCTACACCTCCGCCAAGAAGACCTTCTTCGCGGGCGGCGACCTCAAGGACATGATCCGGCTGCGCCCCGAGCACGCGCAGCTGGCCTTCGACACCGGCACCGCCATCAAGAACTCGCTGCGCCGCATCGAGACCCTCGGCAAGCCCGTCGTCGCCGCGATCAACGGCACGGCCCTCGGCGGCGGTTACGAGATCTGCCTGGCCTCGCACCACCGCGTCGTCCTCGACGCCCCCGGCACCAAGATCGGCCTGCCCGAGGTCACCCTCGGCCTGCTCCCGGCCGGCGGCGGCGTCACCCGCACCGTCCGCCTCATGGGCATCGCCGACGCGCTCCTCAAGGTGCTGCTCCAGGGCACCCAGTACAACCCGCAGCGCGCCCTGGACAACGGCCTGGTCCACGAACTGGCCGCCACCCCCGAGGAGATGCTGGCCAAGGCCCGCGCCTTCATCGACGCGCACCCCGAGTCGAAGCAGCCCTGGGACGTCCCCGGCTACAAGATCCCGGGCGGCACGCCCTCCAACCCCCGGTTCGCCGCCAACCTCCCGGCCTTCCCGGCCAACCTGAAGAAGCAGCTGAACGGGGCCCCGTACCCGGCGCCGCGCAACATCCTCGCCTGCGCCGTCGAGGGCGCCCAGGTGGACTTCGAGACGGCGCTGACCATCGAGGCCCGGTACTTCACCGAGCTGGTCACCGGGCAGACCGCGAAGAACATGATCCAGGCGTTCTTCTTCGACCTCCAGGCCGTCAACGCGGGCCGCAGCCGCCCGCAGGGCATCGCCCCGCGCAAGGTCACCAAGGTGGCCGTGCTCGGCGCGGGCATGATGGGCGCGGGCATCGCCTACTCCTGTGCCCGCGCGGGCATCGAGGTCGTCCTCAAGGACGTCACCGCCGAGGCCGCCGCCAAGGGCAAGGCGTACTCCGAGAAGCTGCTCGACAAGGCGCTCTCGCGCGGCCGCACCACCGAGGCCCAGCGCGCCGAGCTGCTGGCCCGGATCACGCCGACCGCGGACGCCGCCGACCTGGCGGGCTGCGACGCCGTCATCGAGGCCGTCTTCGAGGACACCACGCTCAAGCACAAGGTGTTCCAGGAGATCCAGGACGTCGTGGCTCCCGACGCGCTGCTCTGCTCCAACACCTCCACGCTGCCCATCACGGGCCTGGCGGAGGGGGTTTCGCGGCCCGTGGACTTCATCGGGCTGCACTTCTTCTCGCCCGTCGACAAGATGCCGCTCGTCGAGATCATCAAGGGTGAGCGGACCGGCGACGAGGCCATCGCCCGCGCCTTCGACCTGGTCCGCCAGATCAACAAGACCCCGATCGTGGTCAACGACTCGCGCGGCTTCTTCACCTCGCGGGTCATCGGCCAGTTCATCAACGAGGGCGTGGCGATGGTCGGCGAGGGCATCGAGCCCGCCTCGATCGAGCAGGCCGCGGCCCAGGCCGGGTACCCGGCCAAGGTGCTCTCGCTGATGGACGAGCTGACGCTCACCCTCCCGCGCAAGATCCGCAACGAGACCCGCAAGGCCTTCGAGGCCGAGGGCCGGGCGTGGTCCGAGCACCCCGCCGACACCGTCATCGACCGGATGGTCGACGACTTCGGCCGGCCCGGCCGCAGCGGCGGCGGCGGTTTCTACGAGTACGACGAGAGCGGCAAGCGCACCCGCATCTGGCCGGGGCTGCGCGAGCACTTCGCCAAGCCGGACGCGGAGATCCCGTTCGAGGACATGAAGGAGCGGATGCTCTTCTCCGAGGCCCTGGACACCGTCCGCTGCCTCGACGAGGGGGTCCTCACCTCGATCGCCGACGCCAACATCGGCTCGATCATGGGCATCGGCTTCCCGGCCTGGACCGGTGGCGTGATCCAGTACATCAACGGCTACGAGGGCGGCCTGCCCGGCTTCGTCGCCCGCGCCCGCGAGCTCGCCGCGCAGTACGGGGAGCGCTTCACCCCGCCGGCCTCCCTGGTGGAGAAGGCCGAGCGGGGCGAGACGTACACCGACTAGCGCGGTGCACGCGGAAGGCGGGCCGGTTCCTTCCCGGCCCGCCTTTCCGTTCCAGGGGGCCAGCGGTTCAGGGCAGCGTCCAGAACTGCCGGGTCACGAGGTAGAACACGATCGCCCAGAACCCGAGCGCCGCCGCGACGATGCCGATTCCGACGAGGTTGGTCCGCAGCGGCGGTGCGTCCGGGGCGGGCCACAGCCACCGCTTGAGCAGCCGGTTCACGTAGTAGGGCATGGTGAAGAAGCTCATGGCGAGGCTCGACAGGAGGTTGCCGATGAGCAGCCCGATCCAGATCGGCAGCTTCAGCGGGGACAGGGCGAGCGCCAGCAGGACGACGGTCGGGTAGAGGCCCACCCAGACCGCGATGGCGGTCTTCGTCTCCGAAGGGGGCGGTGCCTCCCTGCCGTTCTCCTCGAAGGCGAACCAGCTGCCGAACGAGTTCTCGATCTTGCGCAGTTCGAAGTCGTGGAACTTCTTCCCCTCGGCGAGCATCTGCCGCCGCTTCTCCGACGTCAGCCAGGCATCGAGGTGTTCGGCGTTGTCGTAGCGGTACAGGGTGGTCCATTCGTCCTGGAGGCCCTCGATCGGGCGGAAGACCTCGGTGCCGCGGAAGCCCGCGAACTTCCCCTCCTCCTCGCTCATCCGGCCCTGCCACTGCAGGAAGTCGTCGACCTGCTCCGGGTGGACCCGGTGGGTCACCACCACGGTAACCAGCGCGTCCGTGGGCCGGCTGCCGCCGCTGATCACCTGCTGGGTCCCGGGGCCGTCGAAGAACTTCTCCCCGACGTCGAGGAGCCGCTGCCGGGTCGCCCCGTTCATCCAGGCCTGCAGATGGGCGATCGAGTCGAACCGGTAGACGACGACCCAGTCGGGCTGCAGTTCGGTCGGCGGGGTCACCTCGGCGCCCAGGTGCCCGGCGTAGCGGGAGGCCGCGGCGTTGACGGCCTCCTGCCACTTCTCGTACTCCCGGTCCATGCCGGGCCGGATCCGGTGGCCGATGATCACGGTGGCCGCGGCGTCCGACTGCTGCCCGGTGGTCATCGTCTCGGGCCCGACCGGGCCGACCGGCTCTCACCGAGCCGGCTGTAGATCCGCTCGGGGGTGAGGGGCAGTTCGCGGTAGCGGACTCCTGTGGCGTCGCGCAGGGCGTTCGCCAGCGCGGGCGCCACCGGGTTGATGCAGCACTCCGCCATCCCCTTCGAGTGCATGGCCCCGACGGAGTCGGCGGAGCCCACCAGGAGCAGGTCGGTGCGCGGCACGTCGGCGTAGGTGGGGATCCGGTAGTTGCGCAGGTTCGGGTTGGCCATGACCCCGTCCGCGTCGACCATGAAGTTCTCGGTCAGGGCGAAACCGATGCCCTGGGCGACACCCCCGTCCACCTGGCCGCGGACCTGTTCGGGGTTGATGAGGACGCCCGCGTCGGCCGCGTGGACGCTGTGGAGGATGCGGATCTCGCCCGTCACCCGGTGGACGGCGATGCGGAACCCCTGGGTGTTGGAGGTGACGCTGCGGGGCGAGCCGTAGGCCTTGCGGGCGGCGGTGAACCGGATGCCGCGCTCCCGCGCCACGGCGACGAGGCCGGCCAGGGGCACGCGGTCGTCCCCGCACATGACGTGGTCGTCGTCCATCGAGCACATCACGACGTGGACACCCGTCTCCGCGGCGGCGAACTCCAGGATGCGGTCGCGCACGGCGTTGGCCGCCCGCAGGACGGCGTTGCCCGCCACGAACAGGCCCGCGCTCGCGAAGGCGCCGGTGTCGAACCCCGTGCGGTCGGTGTCCGACTGGACCAGGCGGATCCGGGACGGTGTCGTCCCCAGCTGGTCGGCCGCGATCTGGACGTGCGCGGTCGAGGTGCCCTCGCCGAACTCGACGGTGCCGATGGCGAGTTCGTAGACCAGGTCGTCTCCGAGCGTGACCCAGGCCTCGGAGATGTGCTCGGTCGGCGGCGCGGTCTCGTGCATGGAACTCGCCACGCCGGTCCCCACGAGCCACCCGGGGCCGGGGGAGGGCTGGTCGGCCGTCCGGGCCAGCTCGCCGGCCACCAGGTCGATGCACTTGGCGAGCCCGTCCTCGTTGAACATCACGTCGTCGGGGCCGTCGTGCAGCGCGACGAGGGAATCGCCCGGGCGCACGATGTTGCGGCGGCGCAGTTCCAGCGGATCCATGTGCAGGGCGAGGGCCAGCTCGTCCATCGCGCATTCCACGGCGAAGGCCGGCTGGGTCATCCCGTACCCGCGCAGGGCGCCGCTCGGGACGGTGTTCGTGTAGACGGAGTAGGCGTCGTACTTCTTGTTGGGGCAGCGGTAGATCATGACGGCGGAGCCGCCCGCGTACAGGGTCTCCCCGCCGTGGTTGCCGTAGGCGCCCGTGTTGGACACGTTGCGGACCTGGAACGCCGTGAGCGTGCCGTCGTCCTTCGCACCGAGCTTGACCGTCAGCTTCATCGGGTGCCGGGGCGAGGCCGTGGTGAACTCCTCCTCGCGGGTGAACTCGAAGCAGGTGGGCCGGCCGGTGTCCAGGGTGGCGAGGGCGACCAGGTCCTCGGAGATGACCTCCTGCTTGCCGCCGAACCCGCCGCCGACGCGCTTGCAGAACACGCGGAGCTGGTCGGGGCGGAGCGCGAACAGGTAGGCCAGCTTGACCTTCGCGATCGACGGCGACTGCGAACTGGTGCGCACGTTCAGCCGGCCGTCCTCCATCCAGGCGATCGAGCCGTGGGTCTCCAGGTGCGCGTGCTGCACGCGCGGCGAGGAGTAGGTGCCCTCGTGGACCACGTCGGCGGCGGCGAAGCCCGCGTCGACGTCGCCGATGTGCGAGTGGAGCTCCACCAGGAGGTTGTGCACGCAGTCCCGGACGAACGGGTCGGGCGAGTCGTGCAGTTGGGGGGCGCCGTCCGCCATGGCCTCCTCCGGGTCGAAGACCGCGGGCAGCACCTCGTACTCGACGACCAGCCTGCGGCATCCCTCCTCCGCCGCCCCGACCGTGTCGGCGAGGACGACGGCGACGCGCTGCCCGGCGAAGCGGACGGTGTCGTCGAGGATGCAGGTGTCGTCCGGATCGACGAGGTGGTCGGTGTGGATCGCCGTGGTGAACCGCCTGCGCGGTACGTCCTGCCAGGTGTAGACGCGCTGCACGCCGGGGACAGCGAGCGCGGCGGTCTTGTCGATCGAGACGATCCGGGCGTGGGCGTGGGGCGAGTGCAGCACCTTGAGGTGCAGCATGCCCTCCATCCGGGTGTCCATCGTGAACTCGGCCCGGCCGGTCACCACGTCCTCGGCGGCGGGCGCGCCGACGCTCCTGCCGACGGCCTTGCCCGGCGCGGCCGTCTGCACGTGGGCGACGCCCTTGACGGCGTCCTCGATCCCCCGGTAGCCGGTGCAGCGGCAGAGGTTGCCCTTCAGCGCCCGCGGGAGGTCCGCCTTCTGCTCCTCGGTGAAGGTCGCCGAGGTCATGATCATCCCTGCGGTGCAGAAGCCGCACTGGAAGCCGGGGGCGTCCCGGAACCGCTGCTGCACGGGATGCAGGTCGCCGGGCGACCCGAGGCCCTCGATCGTGGTCACCTCACGGCCCTCCGCGCGGAAGGCCGGGGTGATGCAGCTGTGCACCGGAGTGCCGTCCAGCCACACGGTGCACGCGCCGCAGTCGCCCGCGTCGCAGCCCTTCTTGACGCCGAAGTGGCCCAGTGCGCGCAGGAAGGTGCGCAGGCACTGGCCGGGCTGCGGCTCCGCGTCGAACCCCTGTCCGTTGACGAGGTAGCTCATGCCGGGCCCCCATGGATGAGTTCGCTGCGGATCTCCTCGGCGAAGTGCCGCGTCAGGTGGCGCCGGTGGGCGGGCGTCCCGTTGGGGTCGGCGAACCACACGTCGGCGGGGACGGCGTCGATGCTCTCCTGCAAGGTGGCGGCGTCGGGCATGGTCTCGAAGGCGAACCGCACGGGCCGCGTGGTGCCCGCGGTGACCGTGAGCAGCAGATTGCTCGTTCCGGGCGTGTGCGTGCCGATGAGGAACACGGTCGAGCGGCCGAGGTGGGTCAGGCTGAAGCGGCGGTGCGCGGGACGTTTGCGCAGGGCGTGCGCCGGAATGTCGATCCGGCGCAGTATCTCCCCGGGCGCGAGGACGTTGCGGTTGTTCCCGGTCACGAAGTCGAGGGCGTCGACGGTGCGTACGGACCCGTCGGCGGCCCACAGCTCGTACCGCGCCTCCAGAGCGACCGTGAGCGTGATCATCGGGCCGGCCGGCAGCGACATGCAGATGTTCCCGCCGACGGTCGCCGCGTTCCAGACCTTGAACGAGGACAGGAACGCCTCGCAGGCCGCCGGGATGAGGGTGCCCGCGGTCCACTCGGCCGGCGGGGAGAAGGCGTACAGGTCGCGGATGGTGCACGTGGCGCCGATCTCGAGGCCGGCGTCGGTCGGGACGAGGGGGTCCCAGGACAGCGACGTCAGGTCGACCAGGCGGCGCAGGTCCGGCTGTTCCGCGGAGAACAGCCAGGTGCCGCCCGCGAGCCAGGCATCCCCCTCGTGCCAGTCGGCGCCGGGCCGGTCGGAGGGCCGCCGGACGACTTCGGTGATGGTGTTGAGGTCCATGGGGATCGAGCTCCCTCACGAAGGCGATCGTGAACTGCTCAGGGGTGGACCGGCCCGGCACGGAGCTTCCCTCCCACGGTAGCCAGAACGGACCCGGCCCGCTCGGCGGGGCCGGGGACGCGTCAGGGGCGGCGTCTCCTAAGCGCCGGGCTGTCGGCCGGGCTGCTCGACGCCCTGGTCGACGGCCTGGTCGACGGGCCGACTGCCGGTCTGCTCGCCGGATGCGAACGCCGCCCGCAGTTCCTCGCGCAGGGACCGCTGGAAGGCCGTCACCAGGGCCTGCACCACCATCGGCTGCATGTGCGCGGACAGCGCCTTCATGGACTCCACCCGCTCCGGATCGCTCTCGCCCTCGGTGAAGGGCCCCCACACCTCGTCCCGGAACAGCGCCGTCAGCTCGTGCGCAGCCGACCGGGTGTGCTCGATCAGCACCTTGCGCGCCGCCAGGATCGTCTCGTAGGCCATCGGTACGTCGAGCAGCGCGACCCCCAGCCGCAGCAGCCCCACGTCCACGCGGAACCCGTCGCCCGAGGCCGCGAGCACGTTCATCGCCTTCAGCCGCCGCACGTCCGGGTCCGACAGGCTCCGCCCCGCCCGCTTCTCCAGGTCCGCCCGCGAGAACTCCTGCGCCGCGTCCGGCGCCCAACTGGCCACCATCGCCCGGTGGATCGCCAGATCGTGCGCGCTCAGATCGTCCGGCAGGGCCTCCAGATAGCGCTGGCAGGCCGACAGGGTCATCCCCTGGTGCTGGAGTTCCTCGATCAGGGCCAGCCGGGACAGGTGCTCCGGCCCGTAGTGGCCCACCCGACGAGGTCCGATCACGGGAGGGGGCAAAAGCCCGCGCGTGCTGTAGAACCGTACGGTGCGCACGGTGACGCCCGCCCTGGCCGCCAGCTCGTCGACGGTGAGCATCGGCTCGGGTGCCTGGTCGGCCATCGTCTGCGCCTCGCTCTCTGCTCCACAGCTTGGGTTCAACAGTATTGCTGTCGCACCAACGATGTGAAACGGCCAGGAGCTGCCCATGACCACGAACCTGCGACTGCCCGGACGACCCGAAGAGATCACCTTCCCCGCCCTGCTGGCCCGCAACGCCGCCGAACACGGGGAGCTGCCGGCCCTCTCGTGGCGCTCGGGCGACGGCTGGGAGACCCTCACCTGGAGCGAGGTGCGCCGCAAGGTGGCCGTCCTCGCCTCCGGGTACGCCGCCCTCGGCGTCGAGCGCGGCGAGCACGTGCTGATGATGATGGGCAACCGCCCGGAGCACTGGCTCAGCGACCTCGCGCTCGTCCACCTCGGCGCCGTCCCCGTCACCGTGTACGGGACCTCCGCGCCCGAGCAGATCGCCCACATCGCCCGCCACAGCCGGGCGAGGCTCGCCGTCGTCGAGGGCGCCCGGGAGCTGGCCCGGTGGGAGCCCCTGCTGGCCGACGACAGCGCGCCCCTGGAGCGCCTGGTCGTCGCCGAGCCCGCCGAGGCGGGCCCGCACCACACCTACGGCTCCCTGTACGCGAGCGGCGCCCGGCTGCACGCCGCCGAGACCTTCGAGAAGGCCTGGCAGGAGACCGCCCCCGAGGACCCGCTGACCGTCGTCTACACCTCGGGGACCACGGGCGACCCCAAGGGCGTGCGGCTCACCCACCGCAACCTCGTGCTCCAGGCGGTCCGCCTCGACCGGCACGTCGACCTGCCGGAGCACGCCGAGCACATCTGCTACCTGCCCTTCGCGCACATCGCCGAGCGCGTGCTGGGCATCTACCTGCCGCTGCTGCGCGCCGCCCACGTCCGGCTGTGCGCCGACCCGACCGCCGTGTCGGCCGCCGTCCGCGAGCTGCACCCCGTGCAGTTCTTCGGGGTGCCCCGGGTCTGGGAGAAGCTCGCCGCCTCGGTACGGGCCGTCCTCGCCCAGCTCCCCGAAGAGCAGCGGCAGGCCATCGAGGCCGCGGGCGACCTGGCGCGCGCCCGGGCCGGGCACCGGGAGCGGGCCGAAGAGGTCCCGGCCGCGCTCGAGGCCTCGTACGCCACGGCCAAGGAGCAGGTCCTGGACCCGCTGCTGCGCCTCGCGGGCCTCGACCGGCTGGTCTGGACGGCCAGTGCCACCGCGCCGATGCCGATCGACGTGGTGCGCTTCTGGGCCGGCTGGGGGATCACCATCATGGACGCCTGGGGGCTCACCGAGACCTCCGGCGTGTGCACGGTCAACAGCCCGGACGGCTTCCGTCTCGGCTCGGTCGGCCGTGCGATCGAGGGGCTGGAGCTGAGACTCGCCGAGGACGGGGAGATCCTCACCCGCGGCGAGACCGTCTTCGCGGGCTACCTGCGCCCCGACGGATCGGTGGACGGCGCATCCGACGCCGAGGGCTGGTTCCCGACCGGGGACATCGGCCGGCTCGACGAGGACGGCTTCCTCTGGATCACCGACCGCAAGAAGGAGCTGATCGTCACCTCGAACGGCAAGAACGTCTCTCCGGCCCTGGTGGAGAACACCGTCAAGGAGCACCCGCTGATCGGCCAGGCCCTGGTGCACGGCGACGGCCGCTCCTACCTCGTCGCCCTGCTGGTCCTGGACGCGGAACTGGCCCCGGCGTGGGCGGCGGCCAGGGGCATCGAGGCCGCCTCGCTCGGCGAGCTCGCCGAGCACCCGGCCGTCCGCGAGGAGACGGCCCGCGCGGTCGAGGCGGCCAACGCGAGGCTGAACCGGACCGAGCAGATCAAGAGGTACCGGCTGCTGACCGAGGAATGGGGCCCCGAGACCGGGGAGCTCACCCCGTCGCTGAAACTCCGCCGCCGGGTGGTCCGGGAGAAGTACGGGGACCTGATCGACGGTCTGTACGAGGAGGCGTACGAGGCGCCGTGACCAGAACGGCCCCGTCCGGTGGGCGGGCCGCCGCCCACCGGACGGGGCCGGGTCGCACGCCCGTTCCCGCGGGCTGCGCGGCGTGGCCCGCCGGTGTCTACTGGCGTCATGGCTTTCTCCGGTTTCCCCCAGGAGGCGTTCGCCTTCTACGAGGCCCTGGCCGCGGACAACTCCAAGAGCTACTGGGCCGCGCACAAGGAGACGTACGAGTCGGCCGTCCGCGAGCCGATCCAGGAGCTGTGCGCCGAGCTCGAAGCCGAGTTCGGCCCGGCGAAGATCTTCCGCCCGTACCGCGACGTCCGGTTCTCCGCGGACAAGTCGCCCTACAAGACCCAGCAGGGCGCGCACACCTCACAGGGCTACTACGTCGCGGTCGACGCGGACGGCCTCCTGGTCGCCGCCGGGCTCCACGGGCCCTCCGGCGAGCAGCTCGCCCGCTACCGGGCCGCCGTGGACGCCGACCGTCCCGGCACGGAACTGGCCGCCGTCCTCGAAACCCTCCGGGCCGACGGGTTCGAGCTGGCGGGCGAGCGGCTGAAGACCCGGCCGCGCGGCGTCGCGGCGGACCACCCCCGCCTCGACCTGCTCCGCTACCGCAGCATCTACGCCCACCGCGGCTGGCCGCCCGACGCCTGGGTCAGCACCCCCGAGGCCCTCGACCGCGTCCGCACGTCCTGGCGGGCCCTGCGCCCGTTCGCCGACTGGTGCGCCGCGCACGCCGGGGCTCCCGGGGAGCAGTAGCGGGGCGGGCCGGGCGGGTCGCGGCGCAGGGGCGGGGGTGGGGGCCCCCCCCGCCCCGCCCCCCCCCCCCCCCCCCCCCGGCGCCCCCCCCAAACCCGGGGATGGTGGGCACCGTTGTTTTTTTTTTTGTGGGTGCCCCCCAAGGAAACCGGCAAAGGGC
>NZ_JBITTH010000001.1:463076-561303 GCF_044541755.1 Streptomyces sp. NPDC085524 | reverse complement strand
GCCGGGGGGTTGGGGGGGTTGTGGGGGGGGGGGGGGGGGGGGGGGGGGGGGGGGGGGGGGGGGGGGGGGGCGGGGGGGGGGGGGCCCCCACCCCCGCTCGCCCTGGCTAGCGCCCGATCAGCGGGTAGTGGTCGGACAGGTTGGTGTAGGTGTAGGAGGTGCCCCAGCTGGAGACGGTCCAGGGCGCCGACTCCTCCTTGACCACGTTGTTCTCCCAGCCCGCCGGGCGGGCGTTGCCCTTGCGGTAGAGGACGTAGTCGAGGTCCTCGCGGGGGTCCGTCGGGTAGCGGTAGTTGGCGATCGAGTTCAGTGCGGTGTCGAAGGAGTACGGGTGGCCCGTGCGGGTGTCCGAGGCCGCCAGGTCGGCGTTGGCCAGCATGGAGGCGAGCTCCGGAGTGCGGGAGTCGACGTTCATGTCGCCCGCCACGATGACCTGCTCGTTCGCCGGGATGTTCTTCCCGTCCAGGAACGCGTCTATGGAACGGAACTGACGGGCGCGCATCTCCGCCGCCTCGCCCGCGCTGCAGCCCGGGTCGGTGGACTGGGCGTGCGTGCCGACCACGTGCACCTTCGTGCCGTTCACGTTCAGCACCACGTAGGCGAAGCCCTTGTTGGACCACCAGTCGGCCCCGCAGGCGTCCTTGTAGACCACCTGCTCCTTGCGGATGATCGGCCACTTGCTGAGCACCATGACGCCGCCGTCCTCCGGGGTGGTGGAGGAGTACGCGCCGCCCGTGGCGTCCCAGCCGCTCTTGCTGCGGCCGACGACCGGCGTCGCGTACGGGTACTGGGCAGCGGCGTTGGCCTTGAGCGCGTCCGAGGCGCCGTTGTCGAAGGCCTCCTGGAGCACGACCACGTCGTGGCCCTGGAAGAAGGAGGCCTTCGGGATCTCCGCGGCCCGGTGGTCCTGGCCCCAGTTCGGGTACAGGTTCTTGCTCATCAGGAACACGTTGTACGACAGGACGCTGAGCCGCGGCGCGGCGGCGGCCGAGACCTCGGAAGAGGGTGCGGCCGTGGCGGCGGGCGCGGTGGTGGCGGCCAGGGTGCCGGCGGCGATCGCGGCCACGGCCGCGGCGGCGGCGCGGTGACGGCGGGGGGAAGGCAGCATGAGGACTCCATCGTTCCTGCGGGGGAAGATCGGCTCCGTCATCCAAGCAGCCGCGGTTACCTCTGGGTAACACCCGTGCAGCGACTTTCTGTCGGGGCCGCGACAACGCGGCGACGGAGTGTCTCCCACCGTCGCGGACGCCCCTGCGGACGCCCCCGCGAATGCCCCCGCGGCCCGCCCCGGCGGCCGGACTCCGCAGCAGGTCATACTGGGAATCGGCGAGACCGACACCCTGGGGGCACACATGAGCGGGACCGGGCAGCGGACCGCGTCCGGAGCGCACCGGACACCCGGCAGCCGGACCGACCCCCAGCCGCCCCCGCCCGGCGGCGTGCTGTGGACCATCGCGGGCGACGTCCGGGCCCTGCTGATGCTGCCCGCCGCCTTCACCCTGCAGGTCGCGCACCCGGCCATCGGCGCCGGCGTCGACCAGTACTCCGTCTTCCGCACCGACCCCTGGGGCCGCGGCGAACGCTCCCTGCGCTCGGTCCAGCTGTGGGTGTACGGCGGCGAGCAGGCCGCCGAGGAGGGCCGCCGGGTGCGCCGCCTGCACAAGGACATCCGGGGCACGGACACCCGCGGCCGCCCGTACCACTCCCTCGACCCCGCCTGCTACGCCTGGGTGCACGCCACCGGCTTCCCCGTCTACCTCTACGCCGGGCGCTACCTGCTGCGCCGCTTCACCCCCGCGCAGGAGCGGCAGCTCTACCGGGAGTGGCTCCAGGTCGGCCGGATCCTGGGCCTGCACGACCGGGACATGCCGCAGAGCATCGAGGAGTACTGGACGTACTGGGGCCGCATGCTGGCCGAGGAGATCGAGCCCACCAAGGTCGCCCGCGAGCTCCTCGCCACCGACGTGCCGCTGCCCCGGCCCGAGAGCGGCTCGCCCGCCGTGCGGCTCCTGCTGCGGCTCGCCTGGCCGGCGCTGCGCGCGGCGTTCCTGCACTTCCGCGCCTTCGTCACCGTCGGGTACATGCCGCCGGAGGCGCGCGCCGCGCTCGGGCTGGAGTGGAGCCCGGCCCAGGAGCGCCGGCTGCGCCGGTTCAGCACGGCCGCGCGGATCCTCGTACCGCTGCTGCCCGAGCGGCTGCGGTACCTGCCCATCGCGCGGGCGGCGCGCGCCCGTCGGCACGCCGCCGCCCGCTGACGGGACCGCGGGGGCTCAGTGCCCGGCGTGGTCGTGGATCGTGTTCGTCTCCGCGATCTTCTTCCAGGACTTCGGCTCGGTCTTGTTCACCGGGGCCGAGAAGGAACGGGCTGCGGGGTTCGCGGCCGTGGGGTTCAGGGCCGAGGCGTCCGGCTTGCCCGGGGTGTAGAGCCAGGTCTGGAAGAGCTGCGCGAGCGGCTGCCCGGAGACCTTCTCCGCGTACGAGACGAAGTCCGCGACCTTCGCGTTGCCGTAGGCGCGCTCGGTCGGCCAGCCCTTCAGGATCGCGAAGAACTTCTCGTCGCCGATGCGGTTGCGCAGCGCCTGGAGCGCGATCCCGCCGCGGTCGTAGACGGCGCCGTGGAACTGGTTCTCCGGGCCCGGGTCACCCGGCTTGACCTGCCAGAAGGCGTCCTCGGCCGGGCGCAGGTCGTACGCCCACTGCGCGAGCTCCTGCGCGGTGCCCTCGCCCTCCTTCTCCGACCACAGCCACTGGCTGTAGCGGGCGAAGCCCTCGTTGATCCAGATGTCCTTCCAGCCGTCCACGGAGACGCTGTCGCCGTACCACTGGTGGGCCAGTTCGTGCACGACGACGGAGACGTTGGAGCCGTTCGAGAACTGGCGGGGGCTGTAGAACGGCCGGGTCTGGGTCTCCAGTGCGAAGCCCGACGGCACGTTCGGGACGTAGCCGCCCAGCGCGTTGAAGGGGTACGGCCCGAAGACCCCTTCCAGCCACTCCGCGACCTCGCCGGTCCGCTCCACGCTCGCGCGCGCCGAGCCCGCGTTGTCGCCGAGGTCCTTGCTGTAGGCGTTGAGGATCGGCAGCCCGCTCGCCGTCTTGTCGGTGGTGATGTCGAACTTGCCGACGGCGAGCGTGGCCAGGTAGGTGGCCTGGGGCTTGTTGGAGCGCCAGTTGTACCTGGTCCAGCCGAGCCGTGAAGTCTGCGACTGGAGCACGCCGTTGCTGATGGCCTGGGTGCCGTCGGGGACGTTGACCGAGATGTCGAAGGTGGCCTTGTCGAGCGGGTGGTCGTTGCTCGGGAACCACCAGATCGCCGAGTCGGGCTCCTGCGCGGCCACACCGCCGTCGGGGGTGCGCTGCCAGGCCGACCAGCCGTCCACCTTCAGCTCGGAGGGCTTGCCCGCGTACTTGACGACGACGGTGAGCGGGGTGTTGCGGGCGACCGCCTTGGCGGGGGTGACCTCCAGCTCCTGGGAACCGGAGGTGGCGAACTTCGCCTTGACGCCGTTGACCCTGATCTCGCTGACCTGGAGCCCGAAGTCGAGGTTGAAGCGGGACAGGTCCTGCTTGGCGGTGGCGAGGAGGGTGGCGGTCCCTTCGAGCAGGTCCGTCTTCGGCTGGTACTGCAGCCGAAGGTCGTAGTGCGACACGTCGTATCCGCCGTTGCCGCTGGCCGGGTAGTAGGGATCGCCGATACCCGGGGCGCCCGGACCGTAGCTCGCCGCGGATGCCGGGATCACCAGCAGCAGGGAAGCGGCGAGCACGCTCGGGGCGATGACTTTGCGGTGCACGAATGGCTCCAAGTGGTAGGGGAGACACATCGGTTCAAGGTCTCGTCGTCCGACCGTATTCACGCGTGGCGCATCAGGTCATGTCCATGGCCCCTGCTGTCACACGATCGCCATTCGGCCGTCACGCTCCGCTGAGCGGTGAGGTGCCCTCGGCGGCGGGGCCGGGCGGGGGGTGCCCCCTCGCGTCCGCCCCGCACCGCCGGCCCGGGCCCGTGACCTGCGGCGCGACCGCCGGAACGGGTCCGCGGGCGTGGTGGTGCAGGCCGGCGAGTGGAACACCGGGCGCGCGAAACCCGCCGCGCGAGGCCCTCCGGATCGGCCGGATTCCCCCGCCACCGGGTGGCCCAGGGGCAGGCCTCGTACGGGGTGGGGTGCCGACTGCCCGTGAGGGAGGCGGGGTTCACGACATACTGAGCAGTCGGTAACCTGCCCGGCATGACGATTCCCCCGCTCGCCGCCCGGCACTGCTGGCACGCAGCCATCAACCCGCTGCACTCGACGATCTACTTCTCGCCGGACACCGCAAAGGAGTTCGCCGCGCTGGGGATCACCGACCCCGTCGCGGTCAACCTCGCCCAGCGCTCCGCCGCCCTGGGAGCCGTCGGGGCCGGGGCGGTGACGGCGACGTTCTACAACTACAGCCACGACCACGTCGCCCGGTACCTGCCCGCGGTCTGGGAAACGGCCACCCCTGAAGACGTCCTCGCCGCCCGGCTCCGCGCCGCCGACACCACCCTGCGCCGGCTGCTCGGCCCCGCGACCATCGGCTCGCCCGAGCTCGCCGAGGCCGCGGACCTCGCGATACGCGCCACCGAGGGCTGCACCCGGCACGCCCGCGTCCTCTACGCCGCCCACGCCGACCTCCCCGTCCCCGAGGAGCCGCACCTGCGGCTCTGGCACGCCACGACCCTGCTGCGCGAGCACCGCGGCGACGGCCACCTCGCCGCCCTGCTCCTCGCGGGACTCGACCCGGTCGAGGCCCTGCTCAGCCACACCGCCACCGGCAAGGGCATGAGCCCGAAGTGGATCAAGCGGATCCGCGGCTGGGAGCAGGCCGACCTGGACGCCGCCGCGGCCCGGCTGCGCGCCCGCGGCGTGCTCGACGCCGAAGGGGCCCTCACCGAGCACGGCGCCGCCCTGCGCGAGCAGCTGGAGACCGACACCGACCGCCTCGACGCCGCCCCGTACGAGCACCTCGGCGCCGACGGCCTCGCCCGCCTCGCCGAACTCGGCGGCGCCGTCGTGCGCGAGGCCATGGCCGCCGGCGCCTTCCCCCCCGACCTCAGGGGCTGACGGACAGGGCTCCCGCCGTCCGCCACCGCCACCTGCCACAATTGGCAGCCTTCCAGTGCAAACGAAGGCAGGCGGGACCCGATCGTGACGACGTCCATCGAAGGCAGGATCGCCGAGGAGCTCGGCGTACGGGAGCGGCAGGTCAAGGCGGCGGTCGAGCTGCTCGACGGCGGCTCGACCGTGCCGTTCATCGCGCGCTACCGCAAGGAAGCGACCGAGATGCTCGACGACGCCCAGCTGCGCACCCTCGAGGAGCGCCTGCGGTATCTGCGCGAGCTGGAGGACCGGCGCGCGGCGATCCTCGACTCCGTACGGGAACAGGGCAAGCTCGACGCCGAGCTGGAGGCGCGGATCAACGCGGCCGACACCAAGGCCCGGCTGGAGGACATCTACCTCCCGTTCAAGCCCAAGCGGCGCACCAAGGCGCAGATCGCCCGCGAGGCCGGTCTGGAGCCGCTCGCCGAAGGACTGCTGGCCGACCCGTCGGCCGAACCCGCCGCCGCAGCGGCCGCGTTCGTCGACGCCGGCAAGGGCGTCGCCGACCCGGCCGCCGCCCTGGAGGGCGCCCGCGCCATCCTCACCGAGAAGTTCGCCGAGGACGCCGACCTGATCGGCGAACTGCGCGAGCGCATGTGGAGCCGCGGCCGGCTCGCCGCCAAGGTCCGCGAGGGCAAGGAGGAGGCGGGCGCGAAGTTCGCCGACTACTTCGACTTCGCCGAGCCGCTCACCGCACTGCCCTCGCACCGCGTCCTGGCGATGCTGCGCGGCGAGAAGGAGGACGTCCTCACCCTGGAGCTGGAGCCGGAGGAGCCCTCCGACGTTCCCGGCCCCTCCACGTACGAGGGCATGATCGCCCGCCGCTTCGGCGTCGCCGACCGCGGCCGCCCGGGCGACAAGTGGCTCGCGGACACGGTGCGCTGGTCCTGGCGCACCAAGATCCAGGTGCACCTCGGCATCGACCTGCGGACCCGGCTGCGCGCCGCCGCCGAGGACGAGGCCGTACGGGTCTTCGCGTCGAACCTGCGCGACCTGCTGCTCGCCGCCCCCGCCGGCACCCGCGCCACCCTCGGTCTCGACCCGGGCTTCCGCACCGGGGTGAAGGTCGCCGTCGTCGACGCCACCGGCAAGGTCGTGGCCACCGACGTGATCTACCCGCACGTGCCCGCCAACAAGTGGGACGAGTCCCTCGCGAAGCTGGCCCGCCTCGCGAAGGAACACGCCGTCGAGCTGGTCGCCATCGGCAACGGCACGGCCTCCCGCGAGACCGACAAGCTCGCCGGGGACCTCATCACCCGCCACCCCGAGCTGGGGCTCACCAAGGTGATGGTCTCGGAGGCGGGCGCCTCCGTGTACTCCGCCTCCGCGTTCGCCTCGCAGGAACTGCCCGGCATGGACGTGTCCCTGCGCGGCGCGGTCTCCATCGCCCGCCGCCTCCAGGACCCGCTCGCCGAACTCGTGAAGATCGACCCGAAGTCGATCGGCGTGGGCCAGTACCAGCACGACCTGTCCGAGGTGAAGCTGTCCCGCTCGCTGGACGCGGTGGTCGAGGACTGCGTGAACGGCGTCGGCGTGGACGTCAACACCGCCTCGGCGCCGCTGCTCTCGCGGGTCTCGGGCATCAGCGGCACCCTCGCCGAGAACATCGTGGCCCACCGCGACGCCAACGGCCCGTTCCGCAGCCGCAAGGGGCTCAAGGACGTGGCCCGCCTCGGCCCGAAGGCGTACGAGCAGTGCGCGGGCTTCCTGCGCATCCGCGGCGGCGACGACCCGCTGGACGCCTCCGCCGTGCACCCCGAGGCGTACCCGGTGGTCCGGTCCATGGGCAAGACGGCGGGCGGCGAGGTGGCGGCCCTGATCGGCAACACCTCCGTACTGCGCTCGCTGCGCCCGGAGCAGTTCGTCACCGAGGCCTTCGGCCTGCCCACGGTCACCGACATCCTGCGCGAGCTGGAGAAGCCGGGCCGCGACCCGCGCCCCGCGTTCAAGACGGCCACCTTCAAGGAGGGCGTGGAGAAGATCGGCGACCTGGCTCCGGGGATGATCCTGGAGGGCGTGGTCACCAACGTGGCCGCCTTCGGCGCCTTCATCGACATCGGCGTCCACCAGGACGGGCTGGCGCACGTCTCGGCCCTGTCGAAGACCTTCGTCAAGGACCCGCGGGACGTGGTCAAGCCGGGCGACATCGTCCGCGTGAAGGTCATGGACGTGGACATCCCGCGCAAGCGCATCTCGCTGACGCTGCGCCTGGAGGACGAGGCAGACCGCCCGGCCGGCGGCGCCCCGCGCCAGGACCGCCAGGAACGCCGGTCCGGCGGCGGCCGTCCGCCGCAGCAGCGCGGTGGCGGTGGCGGCGGCGGTCAGGACCGGCGCGGCGGCCAGGGCCAGGGCCAGGGACAGCGGGGCCAGGGCCAGCGGCAGGGCGGCGGCAGCGCCCCCGCACCCGCCAACAGCGCGATGGCGGACGCCCTGCGCCGGGCCGGCCTCACCGGTCCCGAGGAGCGCCGCAAGCGGTAGGGAGAACGCCCTCGCGCGCCTCCCGCGCGGGCCCGCGCACGGCATGGCCGAATACCTTCCCCACCTGGGGAGTTGCCTTGCCAATGGCGGCAGAAGATATGTAGGCATGTGGAACGCCCGTTCGTCACTCGGCGGACGGGCTTCCGCATTCCCCTCAGGACCGCATTCCCCGAGGCCGCTCTTCGAAGGCACAGGACTCCATGCCCCTGCCCCCGCACGCCTACAGACGCTGCCCGAGAAAGGGTCCGAAGAGGGATCACATGTCCCACCGGCGAGTCAGTCTGCGCAAAAGGTGCGAGAACATTCTCGGCCATCTGGAATTACCTCATCCGTTCTCCCTCGATGAGCTCTGCAGCCGAATAGCCGAGCAGCGCGGGCGGCCCATCCGGCTCCACCCGCTTCCCAAGGAGGCGGCCGAGACGGGGGTGTGCGGACTCTGGGTGGGCACCGTCAGCGTCGACTACGTCTTCTACGAGGCGCAGACCACCCCGCTGCACCGGGAGCACATCGTGCTCCACGAACTGGGCCACATCCTCTTCGGCCACCATTCCGTGGAGGCCGACGACGCCGACGTGAACGACGGCCGCAACCCCACCGTGCTCGGGCGCACCAACTACACCACCCGCCAGGAGCAGGAGGCGGAGATGCTCGCCAGCATGATCCGCATCCGCACGGCGAACACCGGCCCGCACACGGCCGCCGTCCCCCCGCGCGGCACCCTGGCCCGGCTGGAGTCCGCCATGGGGTACGAGCGGAGGAACGATGGCCGCTGACCTGACCGCCTTCGGCAACTGGCTCGCCGTCCCCGGCGTCGCGTGCCTGTGGATCGCGCTCCTGCTCCGCGCCCCCGGCGCCCTGCGCTCCCCGCAACAGCGCGGACTGTGGCTGGCCGTGGCCACCGCGGCCGCCGCGATGACCCTGAACCTGCCCGACGTGGTCGCGTACGCGATGCGCCGCGGCCCCGGCTACGCCCACGCCATCGGACTCACCCGCAACTTCACCGGCGTGTTCTCGGCGGGTGCCGTGCTCTACTTCGTCGCCGCCACCACCAAGGGCCGCCGGCTCCAACTCGCCTCCTGCACCGCCACCGTGGGCTGGCTCGGCGCCCTCTTCGCCCTGGACGCGGCCGCACCCCCGCACGGCAGCCACACCATGCCGCCGGTCGGCGACCCGGTGCCCTCCCTCGCGTACTGGCTGGTGCTGATCTCCGCGCACCTGGCGGCCAACACCGTCTGCGTGGCCCTGTGCTGGCGCTACAGCCGCCGCACCGAGAGCCGGGGGCTGGCCGCCGGGCTGCGGCTGTTCGGACTCGGCACCGCGCTCGCCGGCGTCTTCTGGTTCGCGTACCTGCTCAAGGGCCTCTTCGGCAGCACCTGGGCGATGCCGGCCCTGCCGCTGCTGATGAACCTGCACGGGCTGCTGCGGGCCGCCGCGATCCTCGTGCCCACGCTGTTCACCTTCCGCCGCGGGGCCGCCGACATCGCCATCGCGTGGCGGCTGTGGCCGCTGTGGCGCGACCTGGTCCAGGCCGTCCCGCACGTGGCCCTCAACAAGCCGCGCGCCGGGCGGGTGGTGGAGCTGCTGTGGCCGCCCGTACCGCGCAACCTGCTCGTCTACCGCAAGGTCATCGAGACGCGCGACGCGATCCTGATCCTGGGGGAGTACGTCGCCCCGGGCGCCCTGGAGCAGGCCCGCGGCCGGGTCGCCGGACGCGGGGTCCCCGAACAGCGGCGCACCGCCGCCGCGCTGGCCTGCGTACTGCGGGAGGCGCGGCAGGCGAAACTCGACGGACTGCCCGGGCAGGCGGGCGAGGCGGCCGCGCTGGAACTGCCGGCCGCGATCCAGACCACGAAGGCGGACGGAGACCTGGCGGACGAAGCAGCGTTCCTCGTCGACGTCGCCCAGGAATACGCCGCCGCGGCAACCACCGGGAAGTGAAACCGTTTTGAGCACGTCGACGACGAGCAGGACCGTACTGATCACGGGCGCCAGCGCTGGACTGGGCGCCGCCTTCGCCCGCGGATTCGCCGCCAAGGGCTGCGACCTGGTCCTCGTGGCCCGCGACAAGGACCGCCTCGACGCCCTCGCCGGCGAGCTGGGCCGGCAATTCGGCGTGTCCTGCGAGGTGTTGCCGGCCGACCTCCTCGACGCGCAGCAGTGCGCGTCGGTCTCCGAGCGGCTCGCGGACCGGGCCCGGCCCGTGGACGTCCTGGTCAACAACGCGGGCTTCGGGCTGCCGGCGCCGTTCCCCCACAGCCCGGTGGAGGACGAGGAGCGGATGCTGGACCTGCTGGTCAAGGTCCCGCTCCGGCTCACCCACGCCCTCCTGCCGGGCCTGCGCGAACGCCGCCGGGGGGCCGTCCTCAACGTCTCCTCGGTGGCGGGCCTGCTGCCCACGGGGACCTACGGCGCGGCGAAGGCCTGGATCACCGCCTTCAGCGAATCCCTCCGGGTGGACATGGAGCCGTACGGCGTCCGCGTCCTGGCGGTCGTGCCCGGCTTCACCCGCACCGAATTCCAGGAGCGGGCGGGCATGGACGTCAGTTCACTGCGCGACGCGGTCTGGCTGGAACCGGAAGCGGTGGTCGACCGCGCCCTGCGGGACCTGGCGCTGCGCCGCCCGCTCAGCATCACGGGCCGCCGCTACCGCGCCTACGCACTGGCGGTCAGGCACCTCCCGCGCGACTTCGTGGCCCGCAGGATGGCGCGCACCCGGCGCGCCCCGGCGGACCGGCCGGACGGCGGCTGAAGCCCCGGCAGGCCGATGCGCGGCCCGGTCAGGGGCCGCGCAGGCCTGGGATGGAGGGACTAACCGCAGTCGTCGTCGTCGTCCCAGCCGTTGTCGTGGTCCCAACCACCGTGGTGCCAGCCGCCGTAGCCGCCGTGGCCGCCGTGGCCGCCCCAGTCGTCATCGTCGTCCCAGCCACCACCGCCGGCGACATAGCTGACGTGCTGGGTCGGGGTTGCCGCGGCGGCAGTGCCCGCGGTCGCGAGGGCGGCCCCGCCGGCCATCAGGACACCGGCGGCGGAAACCGCGAAGAGGCGCTTCGCTCTCTGTGCAAACATGAGAATTTCCCTTTCCTCCCGCTCTCTCGCACCCCGTTCGAGGTGTGAGGAGGCGGAACCGCAGCCGCAGGATCAGAATGCGCAGCGCGGATCGGATACAGGGCCGCGGGAATTGCGGAAGCACGTTTCCAGTCGACGCGGGACTCGGGCCCGCGCGGGCGTGCTCCGCGGTTGCGGCTCTCACTTACCGAGGCTAGTCCCGTTCGAGGCGATCGGCACCTCGGGACGTGCCCCTTCTTCTACAGCTCGACGACCTTGCCGGCCGTGACCTCCAGGCGGCGCGTCACCTGGACGGCGTCCAGCATCCGGCGGTCGTGCGTGACCAGGAGGAGCGTGCCCTCGTAGGACTCCAGGGCGGATTCCAGCTGCTCGATCGCCGGGAGGTCCAGGTGGTTGGTCGGCTCGTCCAGGACCAGCAGGTTCACCCCGCGGCCCTGCAGCAGGGCCAGCGCCGCGCGGGTGCGCTCACCGGGGGAGAGGGTCGCCGCCGGGCGCAGCACGTGGGCCGCCTTGAGGCCGAACTTGGCCAGCAGCGTGCGGACTTCGGCCGGCTCGGTGTCCGGGACCGCCGCGCAGAAGGCCTCCAGCAGCGGCTCGTCGCCCAGGAACAGGCCGCGGGCCTGGTCGACCTCGCCGACCAGGACGCCGGAGCCCAGGGTGGCGGAGCCGGAGTCCGGCACCAGCCTGCCCAGGAGCACGGCCAGCAGCGTGGACTTGCCCGCACCGTTCGCGCCGGTGATCGCCACCCGGTCCGCCCAGTCGATCTGCAGGCTGGCCGGGCCGAAGGCGAAGTCACCGCGCTTGACGGCCGCCTCGCGCAGGGTGGCCACGACCGAGCCGGAGCGCGGGGCCGCCGCGATCTCCATGCGCAGCTCCCACTCCTTGCGCGGCTCGTCCACGACCTCCAGCCGCTCGATCGCCCGCTGCGTCTGGCGGGCCTTCGCGGCCTGCTTCTCGCTGGACTCGCCGCGCAGGTTCTTGCCGATCTTGTCGTTGTCGCCCGCCTTGCGGCGGGCGTTGCGCACGCCCTTGTCCATCCAGTTGCGCTGCATCTGCGCGCGGCCCTCGAGCGCGGCCTTCTTGTCCGCGAACTCCTCGTACTCCTCGCGGGCGTGGCTGCGGGCCCGGGCCCGCTCCTCCAGGTAGGACTCGTACCCGCCGCCGTAGAGGTTGATCTGCTGCTGGGCCAGGTCCAGTTCGAGGACCTTGGTGACCGTCCGCGTCAGGAACTCGCGGTCGTGGCTGATCACGACCGTCCCCGCGCGCAGCCCCTTGACGAAGCGCTCCAGGCGCTCCAGACCGTCCAGGTCCAGGTCGTTCGTGGGCTCGTCGAGCAGGAAGACGTCGTAGCGGGAGAGCAGCAGGGAGGCGAGGCCCGCACGGGCCGCCTGGCCGCCGGAGAGCGCCGTCATCGGCAGGTCCAGGCCCACCGTGAGGCCGAGGTCGTCCGCGACCTCCTCGGCCCGCTCGTCGAGGTCCGCGCCGCCGAGGTCCAGCCACCGGTCCAGCGCCGTCGCGTACGCGTCGTCCGCGCCCGGGGTCCCGTCCACCAGGCCCTGGGTCGCCGCGTCCAGCTCCGCCTGCGCGGCGGCCACGCCGGTGCGCCGGGCCAGGAACTCCCGTACGGACTCCTCAGGCCGGCGCTCCGGCTCCTGCGGGAGGTGGCCGACGGCGGCGGTGGGCGGGGAGAGCCGCAGCTCACCGGTCTCTGGGGTGTCCAGCCCGGCCAGCAGGCGCAGCAGCGTGGACTTCCCGGCGCCGTTGACGCCGACGAGACCGATGACGTCGCCGGGCGCGACGACGAGGTCGAGATCGGCGAAGAGCGTGCGCTCACCGTGCGCGGCGGTGAGCTTCTTGGCGACGAGGGTTGCAGTCATGATGCGCCGATCCTATCGGGCCCGCCCCCACGGCCCCGGCGGCCGACCGGCAGCGGTCCGGCCACCGGTGACCACCGAGGCCGCCGCGAAGACCCCGCCGAGCAGGGCCGTCGGCCCGCGGTCGGCGGCGCGCCGGGCGACCGCGGCGCCGGCGGCGCGGAACAGCCCCTCGTCGGCGCAGAGCCGGGCCAGGGCCAGGACGACCGCATGGAACCCGGCCACGGGCAGGTACTCCGGAACGGCGGCTCGGGGACCCCGGCAGGATGACACCGGGGCGTCAGGGCGCCCGGGGCGGGGGCCGGTGGCCCGCGCCCGTCCCGCCCCGCCATGGCGGGATAGGTGGGAAGCGCGTCATTGCGGCCATCGCGCGCGGCGGACCACCATGAGGGCATGACGTTGTCGCCGCGAAACGACGTGCTCGTCCTCCTCTACGACGGGGTCCAGAGCCTGGACGTGACCGGTCCGGTGGAGGTGTTCGCTGCCCTCGCCCGTTTCCCCGGGCGGGAGGGCTACACGATCCGGACGGTGTCGCCTGGGGGCGCGCCGGTGCGGACGAGCAGCGGCCTGACGCTGGTGCCCGACGGGGACCTGGAGAGCGCCCGGCCGGGCGCCGGGACCACGCTGCTGGTGCCCGGCGGCCGCTACCGGGCCGACTTCGAGCCCCGGCTCACCGACTGGCTCCGCGTCCACGGGGGTGCCTCGGAGCGGCTCGTGTCGGTGTGCACCGGTGGGCTGCTGCTGGCGGAGGCCGGGCTGCTGGACGGGCGGCGCGCGACGACGCACTGGTACGTGTGCGAGCAGATGGCGCGGGACTATCCGGCCGTCGTGGTGGAGCCGGACCCCATCTACGTCCGGGACGGCCACGTGGCCACCTCGGCCGGGGTCACGGCGGGGATCGACCTCGCGCTCGCGCTGGTGGAGGAGGACCACGGGCGGGACGTCGCGCTGAAGATCGCCCGGCATCTGGTGGTGTTCCTGCGCAGGCCCGGCAACCAGGCGCAGTTCAGCGCGCAGCTGGCGGCCCAGACGGCGCGGCGCGATCCCCTGCGGGACGTCCAGCAGTGGATCACGGAGCACCCGGACGGAGACCTGAGCGTCGACGCCCTCGCCGCCCGTGCCCGTCTCTCGCCACGGCACTTCGCACGGGCCTTCCAGGCGGAGACGGGGGTCACTCCGGGCCGGTACGTGGAACGGGTCCGCGTGGAACACGCCCGCCGGCTGCTGGAGGAGGGCACGGCGGGGGTCGCCCAGATATCCCGGGCCTGCGGCTACGGCACGCCGGAGGCCCTGCGGCGCGCCTTCGTGCGCACCCTCGGCCAACCGCCCGCCGAGTACCGCCGCCGCTTCGGCCCCACCCCCTGACCTGCTGTTCGTCTACCGCTCCGGAGGAGCCATGCAGATCGCCGTACTGCTCTACGACCGCTTCACCGCGCTCGACGCCGTCGGGCCCTTCGACACCCTCGGGAGGCTTCCGGACGCCGAGGTCGTGTTCGTGTCCGAGCGGCCCGGGCCCGTGCGGACCGACAACGGGGCGCTCGCGCTCGTCGCGGACAAGGGGCTCGACGAGGTGACCCGGCCGGACGTCGTCATCGTGCCCGGGGGGCCGCACCCCGAGCTGGAGATGGAGAACCCCGCCGTCATGGAGTGGCTGCGGTCGGTCGACGCCACCACCACCTGGACCACGTCCGTGTGCACCGGGTCCCTGCTGCTGGCGGCGGCCGGGCTGCTCGACGGGCGGCGGGCGACCAGCCACTGGCTGTACCTGGACCGGCTGTCGGAGTTCGGCGCCGAGGCCACCGGGGAGCGGGTGGTCACCGACGGGAAGTACGTCACGGCCGCGGGGGTGTCCTCCGGGATCGACATGGGGCTCACCCTGCTCGGCCGGATCGCCGGGGACGAGTACGCCCAGGCCGTCCAGCTGATGACGGAGTACGACCCGCAGCCGCCCTACGACGCCGGTTCCCCGGCCAAGGCCCCGGCGGCGCTCGTCGCCCGCCTGCGGGCGGACAACCCGCTGGTCTAGGCCGTCTCCCGGCCGGAGCAGCCGTTCACGGTGTCCACGTGAACACCGGCGGCCGGCGTTCCAGGAAGGCGGCGACACCCTCCGCGGTGTCGTCGCTCCCGGCCGCCTGCTGCTCCCAGTGGTCCTCCCGGTCCGTCCGGCCGTCCGCGAACTCCTTCGCCGCCGCCTGCGTCAGCTGCGAGCGCGAGGCCAGGATCCGGGTGAACTCGGCCACTCGCTTGTCCAGTTGTCCGGCCGGCAGCAGCTCGTTCAGGAACCCGGCGCGCAGCGCCTGCTCCGTGCCGATCAACTCCGCGGAGAAGAGCAGGTACTTGGCCCAGGCCGGGCCGACCAGAGCCGCCAGCCGCCGGGTGGAGGAGGCCGGGTAGACGATGCCCAGCTTCGCCGGGGTCACCCCGAAGGACGCACCCTCCTCCGCGAAGCGCAGGTCGCAGGCCGCCGCCAGCTGGCTGCCGCCGCCCACGCAGAACCCGCGGATCGCCGCCAGCGTCGGCTTGGGGAAGGCGGCCAGCGCCTCCTCGGCGGTCACGGCGAGGGCCCGCGGGTCCTCGTCCCCGGTCAGCGAGGAGATGTCCGCGCCCGCGCAGAAGGTCGGTCCGGACCCGGTCAGCACGAGCACCCGTACGGACGGGTCGTCCGCCAGGTCCGCCAGCAGCTCCGGGAGCTCCCGCCACATCGCCGCGGTCATGGCGTTGCGCTTGGCGGGATGCGAGATGACCACGGTCGCCACCCCGTCGGCCAGCGTGTGGAGGAGTGCGGGATCCCCGGCTGCGTTCATGCGCCGGATGCTATCCCGGTGCGCCGATCGCATGATCGGGGGAGTCCGTCAGGATCCTGCCGGGCCGGCCCGGCCGAGGATCAACAACGGTCAACAACTGACTCTGTCATACGCCGGCGGTCAGAAAGCGTCCGATTGGCGCTGACTTCTGGTCAGCGGTTCGGGCCGGACCAGCCCGTTCCCCACTCTTGACGCGTGGAGACGATCGAGCGCGAAGACGGGGGACGGAAGATGGATGTCAGCGGGAGCGTCCCGCCAGCCAGGGAGGCGGAGCCGACGGCTCCGGCCGACCCCCTCGCGTACGAGGGGGTGTGGAGGTTCACCGCGCCCGCGGTAGAAGAATCCGTTCCGCAGGCCCGTCGTGCGGTCCGTGAGCTGCTCGGGCGCCAGGGGGTGCCCGCCCAGCAGGACATCGTGTACTCCCTGCTGCTGATCGTCTCCGAACTGGTGACGAACTCGGTCCGGCACGCCGCCCTGCTCTCGCCCGAGGTCGCGGTGGAGGTGGCGATCGGCCGCTCGTGGGTACGGGTGGCCGTCGAGGACAACCACCCGTACCGCCCCAAGGCGCTGGAGGCCGATTTCGGCCAGACCGGCGGCCGGGGGCTGCTCCTGGTGCGCGAGGTCACGCTGGAGGCCGGCGGGGTCTGCGACGTCGAGCACACCTCGACCGGCGGCAAGGTCATCTGGGCGGCCCTGCCGCTCACCGCGCCCGCCGGGCCGGCCCCGGCCGCCTGAGGGCGAGGGCCGTACGAAGGGCTACCAGCCCGCCGCGTCGCCCGTCAGCTCGCGGATCGCGGGCCGCGCCGCGTCCAGCACGGTCATGAACCAGGCCGAGAAGGGAACTTCGGCGTGCTGCTTGGCCAGCTCCTCGGCGGTGACGAAGGCGGTGTCCGCGATCTCCTCCGGGTCGGGGTGCACCGCGGCCTGCGCAAGTCCCACGAAAAGGTGGTTGAACTCCTGCTCCACCAGACCCGATGCGGGGTCCGGGTGGTTGTAGCGCACCGTTCCCGCCTCCGCGAGCAGCGAGGGCGAGAGCCCCAGCTCCTCGTGGGTCCGCCGGGCGGCCGCCGCGAACGGAGACTCCCCCGGATAGGGGTGACCGCAGCAGGTGTTCGACCAGACGCCGGGGGAGTGGTACTTCCCGAGCGCCCGCTGCTGCAGCAGCAGCCGGCCCTGCTCGTCGAAGAGGAACACAGAGAACGCCCGGTGCAACTGCCCCGGCGCCTGATGGGCGGAGAGCTTCTCCGCCGTGCCGATGGTGTTGCCGGACTCGTCGACCAGTTCGAGCATGATCGGTTCTTGAGTCCCGGTGCCGTCGGACGCGCTGCTGGCGGCGGTGGCTGGTGTGGTCGGCATACCCATCCTTCGCTTCGGACTTCGGCCTTCAGTCTGCCGTACAAAAGGGTCTTGTCCCCACTTCGAAGATCTGTCCGCGTCCGCCCCACGCCGCGTGCTATGCGGCGTGGGGCGGAGCATCAGACTCCGAACGGGGCCGGGTAGCTGATCGTGCCCGCCGGAACCGGTACGGAATCGTCCAGTACCAGCGCCATCATGGCCTCGTCCGGCACCTCGAACGGCGCCCGGATCCCGAAGCGCGACGCCGGTACGAAGCCGAAGCGCGGGTAGTACTCCGCATGCCCGAGCACGAGGACCAGCGACTCCCCGCGCTCCCCGGCAGCGGCGAGCAGCGCCCGGACGACCGAGCTGCCCGCGCCCGAGCGCTGCAGCCCGGGAGCCACCGCGACGGGGGCGAGCGCGAGCGCCCGTACCCCGTCGACCTCGCAGGCGGTGAGCAGGGCGTGCGCCACCACCGACCCGTCGGGCCCCTCGGCCACGTACGACAGCCCGGGCAGCCACGCCCCGTCCGCGCGCAGCGCGTCCACGAGATCCGCCTCCAGCGGGGTCTCGAAGGCCGCCAGGTTGACGGCCCGTACGGCGGCCACGTCGGCCGCGGTCTCCGGACGGGCCGGCCAGGCCCCGCCGGCCCCGGCGGTCACCGGGCGCAGCACGTAGCCCGTGTAGCCGTACTCGTGCCCGTGGCGGGCCCGTACGGCGAGCTCCTCGCGGGTGGCGGCCAGCGCGGCCTCCGCCGCGGGGGAGCCGCCCGGATGGGTGCGGACCCGCTCGGCGAGCGGTCCGTAGTACTCGGCCCAGTCGGAGTCGGGCAGGTGGTGCACGCCGAGCACCCGGTACCCGGCGGCCTGGGCGGCGGCGAGGTTCCCGGCGGTGGAGCGCAGCGGGCACTGCGCGTCCCAGAAGGCGCGCGCCCCGGCGGACGGCTCCGGGGTGGTCCACTCGCATTCGGTCAGCACGATCGTGCCGCCGGGGGCGAGCAGCCGCCGCCAGCGCGCGAGCGCGGTGCCGAAGCCGATCGTGTAGGCGGAGCCCTCCGCCCACACGAGGTCGAAGGAGCCGTCGGGGAACTCCTCGGCGGGAAGTGCGCCCATGTCCGCCCGGACGGTGCGGACCCGGTCGCCGAGCCCGCGGGCGCAGGCCTCGGTGCGCAGCTCTTCGAGGAAGGGGGCGTGCAGGTCGACGGCGGTCACCTCGGCGCCGTCCGCACCCGCCTCGGCGGCCAGCAGCAGGGCGCTGCGGCCCGGGCCGCAGCCCAGGTCGAGGACGCGCGGCCGCTTCGGCAGCGGCCCGCACAGGGAGAGCAGGTGACGGGTGCTCGCGTCGGAGCCGGGAGCCTGCCGCGGCAGACCGTGGTGCAGGGCGAAGAAGGCCTCGGTGAAGGCGGAGGTGCTGGTGTCGTCGGTCAACGTGAACCCTTGGAAAGGGGGCTCCGGCCGACCGGGGGCCTGTCGGTGGTGCGGTTCAGGCCCGGTGGCCGGGTGCCCGGGAGGAATGGGGGATGCACCGGAGTTCGCTGCGCATGGCCGCGACCACTACGACGGTCATCAACCCACCTCTTCCTCGCTCGTTCGCCTACAGGGCGTGTCCACCGTAACATCCGAGCCGTTTGTGGTAGGGCGCCATGATCGTCGATGATGTCCGGGACGGGCTCCGCCAGGGCTCGACAGGGCCCGATGGCCGGGAATATTCCGCTTATCAGGGCGTAAACGGGTGATGAACCCCTGCTTCCATTCATCCGATAGCCTCAGCCGACGTGCCGCGCCCCGACGGGCGCGCCCGTCCGCAATCCGTCACAAGGAGTGAGTTCGTCTGCCGACCGTCATCCTCACCGGCCTGCCGGTCCCCGGATCACCGCTCGCTGACGAGCTGCGCTCACTCGGCTTCGACGTCCGCCCCGCCGCCGGTCCCCAGGAAACCGCCGCCGCACTCGCGGGCGTCCCCGCCGACCAGCGCGTGGCCGTCGTCGACAGTGCCTTCGTCGGGCACGTGCACGCCCTGCGCCTCGCGCTGACCGACCCGCGCTTCGACGCCTGCGCCGTCACCGGGGCGCTCTCCGTGCAGCCCGGCGCCCGCGCGGCCCTCGACGAGGCCGCCGCCAAGGCCGCCGCGCTCGGCCCCGACGGCTCCGGCCCCTACGCGGACCGGCTCGCCGGCACCGTCGAGGCCGCCGGGACCGCCGTTCAGCGCCCCGAGCTCGGCACCCTCGTCGCAGCCGTCCCCGCCACCGCGGCGGAGCGGGAGGCGGCGAACGCCGCCGTCGCCGCCGTCGACGACGAGGCCGTACGGCTGCGGACCGCCGTGAAGTCCCGCGACGGGTTCTTCACCACCTTCTTCATCAGCCCGTACTCGCGCTACATCGCCCGCTGGTGCGCGCGCCGCGGCCTGACCCCGAACCAGGTCACCACCGCCTCGCTGCTCACCGCGCTGATCGCGGCCGGCTGCGCCGCCACGGGCGAGCGCTGGGGCTACGTGGCGGCCGGTGTGCTGCTCCTCGTCTCCTTCGTACTGGACTGCACGGACGGGCAGCTCGCCCGCTACTCGCTCCAGTACTCGACGATGGGCGCCTGGCTCGACGCCACCTTCGACCGCGCGAAGGAGTACTCCTTCTACGCCGGTCTGGCGCTCGGCGCCGCCAGGAACGGCGACGACGTGTGGGGCCTCGCCGTCGGCGCCATGGTCCTCATGACCTGCCGGCACGTCGTGGACTTCTCGTTCAACGAGGCCAACCACGACGCCACGGCGAACACCAGCCCCACGGCGGCCCTCTCCGACAAGCTCGACAGCGTCGGCTGGACGGTCTGGGTCCGCCGGATGATCATCCTCCCCATCGGCGAGCGCTGGGCCATGATCGCGGTGCTGACCGCCTTCACCACCCCCCGGATCGTCTTCTACGCCCTCATCGCCGGCTGCGCCTTCGGTGCGCTCTACACCACCGCGGGCCGGGTGCTGCGCTCCCTGACCCGCAAGGCGAAGCGCACGGACCGCGCCGCCCAGGCCCTCGCCGACCTGACCGACTCCGGCCCGCTCGCCGAGCTCCAGGCCCGGCTGCTGCGCGGCCGCGCCGGGACCTTCGGGTCGGTGTACGTGGCGGCCCTCGGCACGCTGCTGATGATCGGGGCGGCCCTGTACCTGCCCTTCGGCGACCGGCGTCTGACCGCCGTCGCCGTGATCTACGCCATGACCGCCGGCCTCGCCGTCGCGGCCCCCCTCAAGGGCGCCCTGGACTGGCTGATCCCGCCGCTCTTCCGGGCCGCGGAGTACGTGACGGTCCTCGTGCTCGCCGCCAAGGCGGACGTCCCCGGGGCCCTCCCGGCGGCATTCGGCCTGATCGCGGCGGTCGCCTACCATCACTACGACACGGTGTACCGCATTCGCGGCGGCACCGGAGCGCCCCCGCACTGGCTGGTGCGGACGATCGGCGGCCACGAGGGCCGGGTCCTGCTGACCACGGTCCTCGCCGCCGTCCTCGCCGGGCGCGCATCGGACTTCCCCGTCGCGCTCACGGTCCTGGCCGTGTTCGTGGCAATCGTGGTGCTCGCGGAGAGCATCCGCTTCTGGGTCTCCTCCGGGGCACCCGCCGTACATGACGAAGGAGAACCAGCATGATCGGCCTTGTACTCGCTGCCGGTGCCGGGCGCCGCCTGCGTCCCTACACCGACACCCTGCCCAAGGCCCTCGTGCCCGTCGGCCCCGAGGGCGACGAGGAGAGCCTGACGGTTCTCGACCTCACCCTCGGCAACTTCGCCGAGGTCGGCCTCACCGAGGTCGCCATCGTCGTCGGCTACCGCAAGGAAGCCGTCTACGAGCGCCGGGAGGCCCTGGAGGCCAAGTACGGCGTCAAGATCACGCTGATCGACAACGACAAGGCCGAGGAGTGGAACAACGCCTACTCCCTGTGGTGCGCGCGTGAGGTCCTGAAGCAGGGCGTGATCCTCGCCAACGGCGACACCGTCCACCCCGTCTCCGTCGAGCGGACCCTGCTCGCGGCCCGCGGCAACGGCCAGAAGATCATCCTCGCCCTCGACACGGTCAAGAGCCTGGCCGACGAGGAGATGAAGGTCGTCACCGCCGACGGTCAGGGCGTCCGGAAGATCACCAAGCTGATGGACCCCGCCGACGCCACCGGCGAGTACATCGGCGTCACCCTCATCGAGCCCGAGGCCGCCGAGCAGCTGGCCGAGGCGCTCAAGACCACCTTCGAGCGCGACCCCGACCTGTACTACGAGGACGGCTACCAGCAGCTCGTCAACGACGGCTTCACGATCGACGTGGCCCCCATCGGCGACGTCAGGTGGGTCGAGATCGACAACCACGACGACCTCGCCAAGGGCCGGACGATCGCATGCCAGTACTGACGAGGCTCATCCCCTCGCCCGTCGTCGTCGACATCAGCGGCGGGGCGATGGACCGGCTGGACGGCATCCTCGCCGACCAGCGGATCTCCGCCTCCGGCAAGCTGGCCATCGCGATCAGCGGGGGCTCCGGAGTGGCGCTGCGCGCCAGGCTGGAGCCCGTACTGCCGCACGCCGACTGGTACCCGGTCGTCGACGGCACCATCGACTCCGCCGTCAAGCTGGCCGACGACATAAAGGGCCGCCGCTACGACGCCGTCGTGGGCCTGGGCGGCGGCAAGATCATCGACGTCGCGAAGTACGCCGCGGCGCGGGTCGGGCTGCCCATGGTGGCCGTCGCCACCAACCTCTCGCACGACGGCATCTGCTCGCCGGTGTCCATCCTGGACAACGACAACGGCCGCGGTTCCTACGGAGTGCCCACTCCGATCGCGATGGTCATCGACCTCGACGTGATCAAGGAAGCCCCGGTGCGGTTCATCCGCGCCGGCATCGGCGACGCGATCTCCAACATCTCGGCCATCGCCGACTGGGAGCTCTCCCGCGAGGTCACCGGCGAGCCGGTCGACGGTCTGGCCGCCGCCATGGCCCGTACCGCCGGCGAGGCCGTACTGCGCCACCCCGGCGGCTGCGGTGACGACGAGTTCCTCACCGTGCTCTCCGAGTCGCTCGTCCTCACCGGCATCGCCATGTCGATCAGCGGGGACACCCGCCCCGCCTCGGGCGCCTGCCACGAGATCAGCCACGCCTTCGACCTGCTCCACCCCGGGCGCTCCGCGCTCCACGGCGAGCAGGTCGGCCTCGGCGCCGCCTTCGCGATGCACCTGCGGGGGGCCGCGGAGCAGTCCGGGCTCTTCGTGGAGGTGCTGCGCCGCCACGGCCTGCCGGTCGGGCCGGAGGAGATCGGCTTCAGCGTCGACGAGTTCGTCGCGGCCGTCGAGTACGCCCCCCAGACCCGTCCGGGACGCTTCACGATCCTGGAACACCTCAACCTGTCCGCCGCCGAGATCAGGGACGCTTACGCCGACTATGCCAAGACCATCCGTAGCTGAACTCCGCCCCGTCGTCCACCCGGCGGGCGTCAAGGACCGGGTCAGCGGCGAGCACTGGGGCGGCCGCCTCTACATGCGTGAGATCTCCCTGCGCATCACCCGCTTCCTGGTCACCACCAAGGTCACGCCGAACCAGCTGACCTACGTGATGACCCTCTGCGGCGTCCTCGCCCTCCCGGCCCTGCTGGTCCCGGGCATCCTCGGCGCCGTCCTCGGCGTCGTGGCGGTCCAGCTCTACCTGCTGCTCGACTGCGTCGACGGCGAGGTGGCCCGCTGGAAGAAGCAGTTCTCGCTCTCCGGCGTGTACCTGGACCGGGTCGGTGCCTACCTGTGCGACGCGGCCGTCCTGACCGGCTTCGGCCTGCGCGCCGCCGACCTCTGGGGCGGCGGCCGGATCGACTGGCTGTGGGCCTTCCTGGGCACCCTCGCGGCGCTCGGCGCGATCCTGATCAAGGCCGAGACCGACCTGGTCGGCGTCGCCCGCCACCAGGCCGGCAAGCCCGTGGTCAAGGACGCGGCGGCCGAGCCGCGCTCCTCCGGCATGGCGCTCGCCCGCCGGGCGGCCGCAGCGCTGAAGTTCCACCGCCTGGTCCTCGGCATCGAGGCCTCGCTGCTCATCCTGGTGCTGGCCGTCGCCGACCAGATCCGCGGCGACCTGTTCTGGTCCCGGGTCGGCGTCGCCGTCCTCGCGGCCATCGCGCTGCTCCAGACCGTGCTGCACCTGGTGTCGATCCTGGCCTCCAGCAGGCTCAAGTGACCACGCCGATGCGGCTGGGCGCCGTGATCATCACCATGGGCAACCGCCCCGACGACCTGAAGGCCCTGATCGACTCGGTGGCCCGCCAGGAGGGCGACCCGGTCGAGGTCGTCGTCGTGGGCCAGGGCGTGAAGGTCACCGGCCTGCCCGAAGGGATCCGCACCGTCGACCTGCCCGAGAACCTGGGCATCCCCGGCGGGCGCAACGTGGGCATCGACGCCTTCGGCCCCGGCGGCTCCGACGTGGACGCGCTGCTGTTCCTCGACGACGACGGCCTGCTGGAGCGCACCGACACCGCCGAGCTGTGCCGCCAGGCCTTCGCCGAGGACCCGGGGCTCGGGATCGTCAGCTTCCGGATCGCCGACCCTGAGACCGGCATCACCCAGCGCCGCCACGTGCCCCGGCTGCGCGCCTCCGACCCGATGCGCTCCTCGCGCGTGACCACCTTCCTCGGCGGCGCCAATGCCGTCCGCACCAAGGTGTTCGAGCAGGTCGGGGGCCTTCCGGCGGACTTCTTCTACGCGCACGAGGAAACCGACCTGGCCTGGCGGGCCCTCGACGCAGGGTGGTCGATCGACTACCGGGCGGACATGGTGCTGCTGCACCCGACCACCGCCCCCTCCCGGCACGCGGTTTACCACCGTATGGTTGCCCGTAATCGGGTGTGGCTCGCCCGCCGCAACCTGCCCGCTCCTCTGGTCCCGGTCTACGTGGGCGTCTGGCTCCTGCTGACGCTCCTGCGCAAGCCCTCGGGACCGGCGCTGAAGGCCTGGTTCGGCGGTTTCCGGGAGGGGTGGACGACTCCCTGCGGTCCCCGCCGCCCGATGAGATGGCGTACGGTCTGGCGGTTGACCCGTCTGGGCCGACCACCTGTCATCTGACCAGCCCGCGTCTGCGAACATGACGCGATCATGGGCCTCGTGCCACCGGCCTGATGCCCGACCTGGCCGCATCTTGAAGACGAAAGTTTCAACTTGTGAGTGACACAACCCACGACGGCGCCCTCGCCACGAGCATGCCGCCGTCCGCCGACGCGGGACTGAGCCCCGCGGAGCTCGCCAGGAAGTACGGCCTCTCGGTGAGCGGCGCCCGGCCCGGTCTGAGCGCGTACGTGCGCCAGCTCTGGGGCCGGCGCCACTTCATCATGGCGTTCTCCCGGGCCAAGTTGATGGCGCAGTACAGCCAGGCGAAGCTCGGCCAGGTCTGGCAGGTGGCGACCCCGCTGCTGAACGCCCTGGTCTACTACCTGATCTTCGCGCTGATCCTCAATGCGGACCGCGGCATGCAGAAGGGGGTCTACATCCCCTTCCTGGTGATCGGGATCTTCGTCTTCACCTTCACGCAGAGCTCGCTGATGGCGGGTGTCCGGGCGATCCCCGGCAACCTCGGCCTGGTCCGCGCGCTGCACTTCCCGCGCGCCTCCCTGCCGATCTCGTTCTCGATGCAGCAGCTCGGGCAGCTGCTCTACTCGATGATCGTCGTGTTCATCGTCGTGATGGCCTTCGGGAACGTCCCGAAGCTGTCCTGGCTGCTGGTCGTCCCCACGCTGGTGCTGCAGTTCGTCTTCAACACCGGCCTCGCCATGATCTTCGCGCGGATGGGCTCCAAGACGCCCGACCTCGCGCAGCTCATGCCGTTCGTGACCCGTACGTGGATGTACGCCTCCGGTGTCATGTTCTCGATCAGCACGATGCTCCAGGACAAGCCGGCGTGGATCGCCGACGCGCTCCAGTGGAACCCCGCCGCGATCTACATGGACCTCATCCGGTTCGCGCTGATCGACAACTACGGGGCGGAGAACCTGCCGCCCCACGTCTGGCTCTTCGCGGTCGGCTGGGCCGTCGTGATCGGCCTCGGCGGCTTCGTGTACTTCTGGAAGGCTGAGGAGCGTTACGGCCGTGGCTGAGAACAACCAGGGGCGCGTCCCCACCGTCATCGCCGACGGCGTGCACATCGTGTACCGCGTGAACACGGGCAGCTCCGGCAAGGGCAGCGCCACCGCGGCGCTCAGCAAGATCATGCGCCGGGGCAAGGGCGACGCACCGGGCGTCCGCCGGGTCCACGCCGTGCGCGGGGTCACCTTCACGGCGTACCGCGGCGAGGCCATCGGCCTCATCGGCTCGAACGGCTCCGGCAAGTCGACCCTGCTGCGGGCCATCGCGGGTCTGCTCCCCTGCGAGGAGGGCAAGGTCTACACCGACGGCCAGCCCTCGCTGCTGGGCGTGAACGCGGCGCTGATGAACGACCTCACCGGTGAGCGCAACATCGTCCTCGGCGGTCTCGCGATGGGAATGAGCCGCGAGCAGATCAAGGAGCGCTACCAGGACATCGTCGACTTCTCGGGCATCAACGAGAAGGGCGATTTCATCTCCCTGCCGATGCGCACCTACTCCTCCGGTATGGCGGCGCGTCTGCGTTTCTCCATCGCGGCGGCGAAGGACCACGACGTCCTGATGATCGACGAGGCGCTCGCCACCGGTGACCGCAGCTTCCAGGTGCGTTCCGAGAACCGTATCCGGGAACTGCGGGAGAAGGCCGGCACGGTCTTCCTGGTGAGCCACAACAACAAGTCCATCCGCGACACCTGCGACCGGGTGCTGTGGCTGGAGAAGGGCGAACTCCTGATGGACGGGCCCACGGAGGAAGTCGTCTCGGCCTACGAGAAGGCGACCAACGGCTGACCGCGAACCGGTTCCGCCCGGGCCCCCGCCGCTTCACGCGGCGGGGGCCTCGGCATGTTTTCCGTATTCCGCGGCGACATTCAGTGGCGCGACGAATACCCGGGCGGCCGTCGCGGCGTTGTACAGCGTAAGCTGATGCGGTCCTGAATCGAGCCAAGAGGGGACGATTCCCCACAGGTGAGCGGCCCGTGGAGAGTTCCGGGCGCAGCCCCCGGGATACCCCGGCGGCGTGTCCGAAATAGGATGTATTGGGTCGGCAGTGTAGAACGGGAGATGTGACGGCAATGGCTACGGGAATTCTCCGGCCCCCAGGCTCTACGGCCGTCCCCGCCCCGGGCGGCGGGCGGTGACCCCGGGGCACGGCATCCGTACCTCGTCCGGCACCGTCCACGTGCGCGCCACCCTCGACAAAGCGGCCACGGAGAACTTCCCCGTCGCCCCCGTCTTCCTTCCCCGCGCCTGGCGCGACGGCCTGACGGCGGTCTACGGCTACGCCCGCCTCGTCGACGACATCGGAGACGGCGACCTCGCCCCCGGCGGGCTCGACGCCGTGCTCCTCGGCCTCGACCCGGCCTCCGCCGACGACCGGCCCGCCATGCTCGACGCCCTCGAGGCCGACCTGCTGCGCGTCTTCGGCGGCACGGACGGCCCGCCCCGGCACCCGCTGCTGCTGGACCTCCAGCCCGTCGTCCGCGCCCACGGCCTGACCCCCGAGCCGTTCCTCGGGCTCATCGAGGCCAACCGCCAGGACCAGCACGTCGCGCGCTACGAGACGTACGGGGACCTGCTCCGCTACTGCGAGCTCTCCGCGAACCCGGTCGGCCGCCTCGTGCTCTCGATCACCGGAACGAGCACCCCCGAGCGAATCCGCCTCTCCGACGCCGTGTGCACCGCCCTGCAGATCGTCGAGCACGTCCAGGACGTCGCCGAGGACCTCGGCCGCGACCGGATCTACCTCCCCGCCGAGGACATGCGGCAGTTCCACGTCACCGAAACCGACCTGGCCGCCCCGTCCGCCGGCGCGGCCGTGCGCTCCCTGATCGCCTACGAGTGCGAGCGCGCGCACGAGCTGCTGAATGAAGGCACCCCGCTCGTGGGTAGCGTGCACGGCAGGCTCAGGCTGCTGCTCGCGGGATTCGTGGGAGGGGGACGCGCCGCCCTGCGAGCCGTCACCGCCGCCGGTTTCGACGTACTCCCCGGCCCGCCCAAGCCCACCAAGAGCGGCCTGCTCCGCGAGGTGGCCGCCGTCCTGCGCACCGCGCCGAGAAAGGGGTGAGCCCGACCGTGGAGGGAACCGCACACGTGTCCGCACCCGTCCAGGCGGCCTACGGCTACTGCGAGGCCGTCACCGGATCGCAGGCGCGCAACTTCGCGTACGGCATCCGCCTGCTGCCCACCGACAAGCGGCAGGCGATGTCCGCGCTGTACGCCTTCTCCCGGCGGGTCGACGACATCGGCGACGGCACGCTGCCGCCCGAGGCGAAGCTGGTCCGGCTCGAGGAGACCCGGGCGCTGCTCGGCCGGATCCGGGCCGAGGAGGTCGAGGAGGACGACACCGACCCGGTCGCCGTCGCCCTCGCGCACGCCTCCCGCCGCTTCCCGATCCCGCTCGGCGGCCTCGACGAACTCATCGACGGCGTCCTGATGGACGTCCGCGGCGAGACCTACGAGACCTGGGACGACCTCAAGCTCTACTGCCGCTGCGTGGCCGGAGCCATCGGGCGGCTCTCGCTCGGCGTCTTCGGCACGGTGAACGCCGCGGGCCCCGGCGCCGCCGAGGCCGAGCGCGCGGCGGAGTACGCCGACACGCTCGGCCTCGCCCTGCAGCTCACCAACATCCTCCGCGACGTCCGGGAGGACGCGGGCAACGGGCGGACCTACCTGCCCGCCGAGGACCTCGCCAAGTTCGGCTGCGGGGAAGGCTTCCACGGGGACCGGGCCCCCGCCGGCTCCGACTTCCCCGGGCTCGTCCACCACGAAGTCCGGCGCGCCCGCGCCCTGTTCGTCGAGGGCTATCGGCTGCTGCCCCTGCTCGACCGGCGCAGCGGCGCCTGCGTGGCCGCCATGGCGGGCATCTACCGGCGCCTCCTCGACCGCATCGAGCGCGAGCCGGAGGCGGTGCTGCGGGGCCGCGTCTCGCTCCCGCCGCACGAGAAGGCGTACGTCGCCGTCCGCGGCCTCTCGGGCCTCGACGCCCGCACCATCGCCCGCCAGGTCTCCCGGAGGCGACCCTGATGCCCGCGCCGACGCTCACCGCTGCCGGCCGCACCATCCAGCCCGCCCGGCATCCGAGGACCCGGTCCGGGGCGGGTGTTCCAGCCCGTCCGGCGTTCGAGGGCCGGGGTCTGGGGCGGAGCCCCAGGGAACGGTGGAAGGGCGGGTCGGGGACGGCTCCGCGCAGCGGCACCCACAGCCGGGCCGCAGGGTGGGCCGCCGGGCCCGGGCGCGCGCCGGGGCACCTCCTCGGCCGTCGAGGGTTTCCAGGGGCCGGAGCAGCCGAGGGCGGCTGCGTTCGACGCCCTGCGGGGGCGCCCCGCCGCACACCCGACCCCGACGGCACGGGAATGTCCCTGGGGGAGGCCCGCAGGGCACGCGCGTTCGACGCCCCGCGGGGGCGCCCCGCCGCACACCCGGCCCCGGCGGCGCCGGGTGCTGCCCGGGCAACCGCTCCGGCGGCGGGCGCGTCTCTCGCGGCGGGCGCTCCCGGACCGCACCGCAACACGGAGGAGGGTGCATGAGCGGCAGCGATACCCGCGGCAGCGACAGCCGCGCCGTCGTCGTCGGCGGCGGCCTCGCCGGGGTCACCGCCGCGCTCGAACTCGCCGACGCCGGGCTGCAGGTGACCCTCCTCGAAGGCCGCCCCCGGCTCGGCGGGCTCGCCTTCTCCTTCAAGCGCGGCGAACTCACCGTCGACAACGGCCAGCACGTCTACCTGCGCTGCTGCACCGCCTACCGCTGGTTCCTCGACCGCGTCGGCGGCGCCGCCCTGGCCCCCCTGCAGGACCGGCTCGACGTACCCGTGCTCGACGTGGCCCACCCGCGCGGCCCGCGCCTGGGCCGGCTGCGCCGCAGCGCCCTGCCCGTGCCCCTGCACCTGGCCGGTTCGCTGGCCCGCTACCCCCACCTCTCCCTCGCCGAGCGCGCGAGCGTCGGCCGCGCCGCCCTCGCGCTGCGCCGGCTCGACCCCGCCGACCCGGCCCTGGACGGCGTGGACTTCGCGACCTGGCTCGGCCGCCACGGCCAGTCCGCGCGGACCGTCGAAGCCCTCTGGGACCTCGTCGGCATCGCCACCCTCAACGCCACCGCCCAGCACTCCTCACTGGGCCTGGCCGCCATGGTCTTCAAGACCGGCCTGCTCTCCGAGAACGGCGCCGCCGACATCGGCTGGGCCCGCGTACCCCTCGGCGACCTGCACGACACCCTCGCCCGCAAGCAGCTCGACGCGGCCGGCGTACGGACCGGGCTGCGCACCCGCGTCACCGGCATCAGCGCCGTCCCCGGGGGCACCTGGCGGGTCGACACCGAGGGCGAATCCCTCGACGCGGGCACCGTCGTCCTCGCCGTCCCGCAGCGCGAGGCACACGGACTGCTCCCCGCCGGGGCCCTCGCCGACCCCGACCGGCTCCTGGACATCGGCACCGCGCCGATCCTCAACGTCCACGTCGTCTACGACCGCAAGGTCCTGCGGCAGCCCTTCTTCGCCGCCCTCGGCTCGCCGGTGCAGTGGGTCTTCGACCGCACCGACTCCTCCGGACTGCCCGACGGCGGCCAGTACCTGGCGCTGTCCCAGTCCGTGGCCCAGGACGACATCGACGAACCCGTCTCCGTGCTGCGCGCCAAGTACCTCCCCGAGCTGGAGCGGCTGCTGCCCGCCGCGCGCGGCGCCAAGGTACGGGACTTCTTCGTCACCCGGGAGCGGACGGCCACGTTCGCCCCCACCCCCGGCGTCGGCCGGCTGCGCCCCGGGGCGCGGACCGACACGCCGGGGCTCTACTTGGCCGGTGCGTGGACTGCCACCGGTTGGCCCGCGACCATGGAGAGCGCCGTCAGGAGCGGACTGAGCGCGGCACACGCCGCACTCGCCGCCCTCGGCCGCCACCGCGAACACCCTCTGCAGGAGGCGGCATGACGACCATCAGCACGACCGCAGCACGTACAGGAACCAGAGGAGAGCCAGTGAACCCGGGTAATCCGGCTGTCGAGAACACGGGTGCCGGTGTGGGCACGGCCGGAGGGGGCGTCGAGACGGCCGACACGCTCGCCCTGCTCGAGCGCGGCCGCACGCTGTCGACCCCCGTGCTCCGTGCCGCCGTCGACCGGCTCGCGGCGCCCATGGACACCGTCGCCGCCTACCACTTCGGCTGGATCGACGCCCAGGGCAACCCGGCGGACGGCGACGGCGGCAAGGCCGTGCGCCCCGCCCTCGCACTGCTCTCCGCCGAGGCCGCCGGCGCGCCCGCCGAGGTCGGCATCCCGGGCGCCGTCGCGGTCGAGCTCGTGCACAACTTCTCGCTGCTGCACGACGACCTGATGGACGGCGACGAGCAGCGCCGCCACCGCGACACGGTGTGGAAGGTGCACGGACCGGCCCAGGCGATCCTGGTCGGCGACGCGCTCTTCGCCCTCGCCAACGAGGTGCTGCTGGAACTCGGCACGGTCGAGGCGGGACGCGCCACGCGCCGACTGACCACCGCCAGCCGCAAGCTCATCGACGGCCAGGCGCAGGACATCTCGTACGAGCACCGCGAGCGCGTCAGCGTCGAGGAGTGCCTGGAGATGGAGGGCAACAAGACCGGCGCCCTGCTCGCCTGCGCGGTGTCCATCGGCGCGGTGCTCGGCGGCGCGGACGACCGCACGGCCGACAAGCTGGAGGAGTACGGCTACCACCTGGGCCTCGCCTTCCAGGCCGTGGACGACCTGCTCGGCATCTGGGGCGACCCGGAGGCCACCGGCAAGCAGACGTGGAGCGACCTGCGCCAGCGCAAGAAGTCCCTGCCGGTCGTCGCCGCCCTGGCGGCGGGCGGGCCGGCCTCGGCCGAACTGGCCGAGCTGCTCGCGGCGGACGCGAAGAGCAGCGACTTCGAGAACTTCTCCGAGGAGGAGTTCGCGGCCCGCGCGGCGCTCATCGAGGCGGCGGGCGGCCGCCAGTGGACGGCGGACGAGGCGCGCCGCCAGCACGCGATCGCGATCCGCGCGCTGGACGAAGTGGACATGCCGCAGCGGGTGCGCGAGCAGCTGGTCGCACTCGCCGACTTCGTCGTCGTGCGCAAGAGGTGACCGCCACCCGACGGCGGATATGACTCGCGAGTCGCCGGCCGGCGCCCATGCGCCGGCCGACGGCAGACCCCAGCACAGCAGAGGACCGACTGCACGAAGGGGAAGCCATGACAGCGACGACCGACGGCAGCGCGGACCGCGCCGACGCCGGCAGCGAATTCCGACCCGGCCGCCCGGGCCCGGACCCGGTGGGTGCGGCCGCACCGGGTCCGGGCCCCGGTGCGCCGGAAGCCGGCCGCAGGGCTCCGGCCGGGCGGGCCGAGGCCGGCGCCACCGGGCAGCGTGCCCCGGAGCCGGGCCCCGCGCGGCCCGGAACCCCGCGCACCAGCTCGGAGGGCCTGGCCGGCCCGGAGGGCGGGCTCGGCCGACCCGGGCCGTCGCCAGGCAGCCACGGCCCACGGCCCGGCGCGGCGGAGCCGCTCGAGCCGCGGGACGGGCCGGAGCCCGCGACCGGGGCGCCGGCCCGCCCGGCCTCTGGCCGTGGCGACGGGCCGGGTGCGTCGACGTCGGGCGCGGCCGCGCCGGGAGCCGGGCGGGGTCCTGCCGGGCATGGAGCCGGTCAGGGAGCCGACGCGGCGACGGCGGAGCCGCCCGCGCCGCCCGCCGGCCCGGAGCCCGCGGAGGTGACCGGGCCCCAGGCCCGTCCGGCCTCCGGCCGTGGCCCGGGGGGGACCCCCGCGGGGTCCGGACCGGTCCCGGAGGCCGGGCCCCGGGCCGGGTACGGCGTGCCGGAGTGGGGCGGGACCTCGGAAGCGGGCCCGCGCGAGCCGCAGGACGCGGGGACGCTCGCCGCGCAGGAGGCCGCCCGGCGGGCGACGCGGCACCTGCTGGAGCGGCAGGACCCCGCCGGGTGGTGGAAGGGCGACCTGGAGACCAACGTCACCATGGACGCCGAGGACCTCCTGCTGCGGCAGTTCCTCGGGATCCGCGACGAGGCCACCACCCACGCCGCGGCCCTCTTCATCCGCGGTGAGCAGAACGAGGACGGCACCTGGGCCACCTTCCACGGCGGGCCGCCCGAACTCTCCGCCACCATCGAGGCGTACGTCGCACTGCGCCTCGCCGGGGACGCCCCCGACGCCCCGCACATGGTCCGGGCCTCCGCCTGGATCCGGGCCCACGGCGGGATCGCCGCCGCCCGCGTCTTCACCCGGATCTGGCTCGCGCTCTTCGGCTGGTGGAGCTGGGACCACCTGCCCGAACTCCCGCCCGAGCTGGTGTTCCTGCCGCCCTGGGTGCCGCTGAACATCTACGACTTCGGCTGCTGGGCCCGCCAGACCATCGTCCCCCTCACCGTGGTCTCCGCGATGCGCCCGGTCCGCCCCGCCCCCTTCGCCCTGGACGAGCTGCACACCGACGCCCGCACGCCCTACCCGGCCGCGCGGCTCGCCCCGGCCACCACCTGGAACGGCGCCTTCCAGCGGATGGACAAGGCTCTCCACGTCTACCGCCGCTTCGCCCCGCGCCGGCTGCGCAAGGCCGCCATGGCCGCGGCCGGCCGGTGGATCGTCGAACGCCAGGAGAACGACGGCTGCTGGGGCGGCATCCAGCCCCCCGCCGTCTACTCGGTCATCGCCCTGCACCTGCTCGGCTACGACCTCGGCCACCCCGTGATGCGCGCCGGGCTGGAATCCCTGGACCGCTTCGCGGTCTGGCGCGAGGACGGCGCCCGCATGATCGAGGCCTGCCAGTCCCCGGTCTGGGACACCTGCCTCGCCGCGATCGCGCTGGCCGACGCCGGTCTGCGCCCCGACCACCCGGCGCTGGTGAAGGCCGCCGACTGGATGCTCGGAGAGGAGATCGTCCGCAGCGGCGACTGGGCGGTGCGCAGGCCCGGACTCGCCCCGGGCGGCTGGGCGTTCGAGTTCCACAACGACACCTACCCGGACATCGACGACACCGCCGAGGTCGTCCTCGCGCTGCGCCGGATCGAGCACCCGGACCCGGCCCGCGTCGAGGCCGCCATCGCCCGCGGCGTCTCCTGGACCCTCGGCATGCAGTCCGGGAACGGCGCCTGGGCCGCCTTCGACGCCGACAACACCAGCATCCTCCCCAACAAGCTGCCCTTCTGCGACTTCGGCGAGGTCGTCGACCCGCCCTCCGCCGACGTCACCGCCCACGTCGTGGAGATGCTCGCCGTCGAGGGCAAGGCGGGACTCGCCCGCACCCGGCGCGGCATCGCCTGGCTGCTCGCCGAACAGGAGCCGGAGGGCTGCTGGTTCGGCCGCTGGGGCACCAACTACGTGTACGGAACGGGGGCGGTGGTCCCGGCCCTGACCGCCGCCGGCCTCGCCCCTTCGCACGCCGCGATCCGGCGGGCCGTGCGCTGGCTGGAATCCGTACAGAACGAGGACGGCGGGTGGGGCGAGGACCAGCGCTCCTACAAGGACCGCTCCTGGGCCGGGAAGGGCGAGTCCACCGCCTCGCAGACCGCGTGGGCGCTGATGGCCCTGATGGCGGCCGGCGGGCGGGACACCAAGGCCGTGGAGCGCGGCATCGCCCACCTCGTACGGACGCAAGGCCAGGACGGCTCCTGGGACGAGCCGCACTTCACGGGCACCGGCTTCCCCTGGGACTTCTCCATCAACTACCACCTGTACCGGCAGGTCTTCCCGCTCACCGCGCTCGGCCGCTACCTGCACGGAGAGCCGTTCGCCGCAGCCGGAGAGCCCTGATGTCCGCCGCCGGGGCGGACCGGTCCGAGAACCCGGACCCGCTGCTGGTCGCCTGCGCCCTGCGCATCGAGCAGGCCGCACTGCGCAGCGCGGGCCGGGGCGCCCCGCAGGCGTACGGGCTCCTGCGCACCGGCATGGGCCCGCGCGCCGCCGAGCGGGCCGTCGGCCGGGCCCTGGAGGGACCGGGGATGGACCGGGCGGCCGTCCTCGCGACCGGGTTCTGCGCCGGACTCGTCCCCGGCATGCACCCCGGCGACCTGGTCGTCGCCGAGGAGACCCGGGACCCGCAGGGGACCGTCACCTGCACCGGAACCGCCCTGCTCGCCGAAGCGCTGGCCCGGGCCGCCCCCGGCCGGACCGTGCACACCGGCGCACTGACCGGATCGGACCACGTCGTCCGCGGCCAGGAGCGCGCGCAGCTGCGCGCCACCGGCGCGATCGCAGTCGACATGGAGTCGGCGTCCACCCTGTGGACCGCGACCCGCGGCCCCGGTCCTCCGGCAGGAGGGGGACGTCCGGTTGCGGCCGTCCGGGTGATCGTGGACGCTCCGGAACACGAGCTCGTCCGTATCGGCACGGTTCGCGGTGGAATATCGGCCTTCCGTGTTCTCCGTGCCGTGCTGCCCGCGTTCTACGACTGGCACCGTTCTTTGCTGCTCCCCAGGAGGTGAGCCAGATGGCCATGCCGCTGCGACAGTCCATCAGGGTCGGGACCTATCTTCTCGAACAGAAGCTCCGCAGGCGTGAGAAGTTCCCGCTGATCGTCGAACTCGAACCGCTCTACGCCTGCAACCTCGCCTGCGAAGGCTGCGGGAAGATCCAGCACCCCGCCGGAGTGCTCAAGCAGCGCATGCCGGTGGCCCAGGCGGTCGGCGCCGTGCTGGAATCCGGCGCGCCCATGGTGTCCATCGCGGGCGGCGAGCCCTTGATGCACCCGCAGATCCACGAGATCGTCCGACAGTTGGTGGCGAAGCGGAAGTACGTCTTCCTCTGCACGAACGCGATGCTGCTGCGCAAGAAGATCGAGAAGTTCACGCCGTCGCCGTATTTCGCCTTCGCCGTGCACATCGACGGCCTGCGCGAGCGGCACGACGAGTCCGTGGCCAAGGAAGGCGTCTTCGACGAGGCGGTCGCCGCCATCAAGGAGGCGAAGCGGCGCGGATTCCGGGTGACCACCAACTCCACCTTCTTCAACACCGACACCCCGCAGACGATCATCGAGGTCCTGAACTACCTCAATGACGACCTGAAGGTCGACGAGATGATGATCTCGCCCGCCTATGCATACGAAAAGGCTCCCGACCAGGAGCACTTCCTGGGTGTCGAGCAGACCCGCGAACTCTTCAGGAAGGCGTTCGCGGGCGGCAACCGCCGGCGGTGGCGGCTCAACCACTCCCCGCTCTTCCTGGACTTCCTCGAAGGAAAGGCCGATTTCCCCTGCACGGCCTGGGCCATTCCGAATTACTCCCTCTTCGGCTGGCAGCGGCCCTGCTATCTGATGAGCGACGGCTACGTTCCCACCTACCGGGAACTGATCGACGACACGGACTGGACCAAGTACGGCCGCGGCAAGGACCCGCGCTGCGCCAACTGCATGGCGCACTGCGGGTACGAGCCCACCGCGGTCCTCGCCACGATGGGCTCCCTCAAGGAATCCCTCCGCGCGGCCCGCGAGACGGTCCGCGGCAACCGGGACCAGTCGGCATGACAGCGGAGTCACGAGGGGGGAAGGGCTTCGACCTCGGCGCCCTGCTGGCCGCGCGCGGGGCGGAGCGGTACGAACTGCACGCCAGGCACCTCAACCACCAACTGCCCCGGATGCTGCACACCATCGGCTTCGACAAGGTCTACGAGCGGGCCGAGGGCGCCCATTTCTGGGACGCCGAGGGCAACGACTACCTGGACATGCTGGCCGGCTTCGGGGTGATGGGCCTGGGCCGGCACCACCCCGTCGTACGTCAGGCCCTGCACGACGTCCTGGACGCCCAGCTCGCCGACCTCACCCGCTTCGACTGCCAGCCGCTGCCCGGGCTGCTGGCCGAGAAGCTGCTCTCCTACAGCCCCCACCTGGACCGGGTCTTCTTCGGGAACAGCGGCACCGAGGCCGTGGAGACGGCCCTGAAGTTCGCCCGGTACGCCACCGGGCGGCCGAGGATCCTCTACTGCGACCACGCCTTCCACGGCCTGACCACGGGCTCGCTCTCGGTCAACGGGGAGAGCGGCTTCCGCGACGGCTTCGCCCCGCTGCTCCCCGACACCGGGATCGCGCTCGGGGACCTGGCCGCCCTCGAGCGGGAGCTCCGCAAGGGAGACGTGGCCGCCCTCGTCGTCGAGCCGATCCAGGGCAAGGGGGTCCTCGCGGCCCCGCCCGGATTCCTGTCCGCCGCGCAGGAGCTGCTGCACCGGCACAAGGCGCTGCTGATCGCGGACGAGGTGCAGACCGGGCTGGGACGTACCGGCGACTTCTACGCCTACCAGCACGAGCCGGGTGTGGAGCCGGACCTGGTGTGCGTGGCCAAGGCGCTGTCGGGCGGCTACGTGCCGGTCGGGGCGACCCTGGGAAAGGACTGGATCTTCAAGAAGGTCTACTCCTCCATGGACCGGGTGCTCGTGCACTCCGCGAGCTTCGGCTCCAACGCGCAGGCGATGGCCGCCGGGCTCGCGGTGCTCTGGGTCATGGAGGACGAGGAGGTCGTGGCCAACGCCCGGGCGATGGGCGACCTGCTGCGCGGGCGGCTGGCCGCGCTCGTGGACGGGTACGAACTGCTCCACGAGGTCCGCGGGCGCGGGCTGATGATCGGCATCGAGTTCGGCCGGCCGTCCTCGCTGGGGCTGCGCAGCCGCTGGACGATGCTCCAGGCGGCCCGCAAGGGGCTCTTCGCGCAGATGGTCGTGGTGCCGCTGCTCCAGAAGCACCGGATCCTGACCCAGGTCTCCGGGGACCACCTCGAGGTGATCAAGCTCATCCCGCCGCTGATCGTGGACGAGCGGGACGTCGACCGGTTCGTCGGGGCCTTCCGCGCGGTCATGGACGAGGCGCACGGCGGGTCGGGGCTGATGTGGGACTTCGGCCGGACCCTGGTCAAGCAGGCGGTCGGCAACCGCTGACCGGCGGGAAGCGGGCCGACGGCCGCGGGAAGGGCGGGAGGGGAGCGCGCCGACGCGCTCCCCTCCCGCCCCTCCGTCAGTCGAGCAGCCGCTCGCGCAGACGGCTCCGGGTCCCGGGCGTGAGCCCGAGGCCCTGTTCCAGGTAGCGGTCCACGCCGCCCCAGGTCTCGTCGATGGTGTCGAAGGCCGCGACCAGGTACTCGGCGCGGGCGTCGAAGAGCGGGGCGAGCAGCTCCATCACCTCGGGGGAGCGGGCCTCGGCGGAGTCGTCGCTCCGGCGGACCCGGTAGCGGCGGTGCGGGGCGTTCGACTCCAGGTAGTCCGCGACGATCGCCTCGCGCTCCACGTCCAGCGCGAGCAGGGTGACGGCGATCGACAGGCCGGCCCGGTCCTTGCCGGCGGCGCAGTGCATCAGCGCCGGGACGCTGTCCTCGGCGAGGGCGTGCAGGACCCGGCTGTGCTCGGCGGTGCGGTTCTTGATCATCGCCCGGTACGAGTTCGTCATCCGGGCCGCGGCCTTCCCGTCGCCCAGGATCGAGCGGAGCTGCTCGAGGTCGCCGTCGCGGACCATCTTCCAGAACTCGCGGCCGTCGGCCGGATCCGAGAGCGGGATGTTCACGTTCCGCACGCCGGGCAGGTCCACGTCCGGGCCCTCCAGCGCGTGGTCGGCGCCGTTGCGGAAGTCGAACACGGTGTGCAGGCCGAGCGAATCGAGGAATTCCGCATCGGTTTCAGTGGCATGTGCGAGATGTCCGCTTCGATACAGTCGTCCCGTCCTGACCCTTCGTCCATCGGAAGTCGGCAATCCGCCCACATCGCGGAAATTGCGCACTCCGGACAGTTCCGGCTCCTGTATCTGCTGGGTCAAGGGAAGTCCTCCGCTTCGTGATCCTGCTCGTGGGTGCTCTGTCCGAATTACACTACTTGGCGACAACTTGCCATAAGTGGAGGCGAGATCGGGCGCGTCCCCGTGAGCCAGATCATACGGTGACCGTGAGTGCCTGATCGCGAAAGCCGAATGCCTGCGCCGGCGCGGTTGTTGGCGGGCGGGAATGGACGCAGGGTGACCAGCATTCCCCCGGTTTCCCGTGCCTGTGATTCCGTCAGGAAATTCACGGCTTGTTCGGTGCGGCCTTTTGGGATTACGTTCGCGACCGATCCGGGTGGATCGCCGAATCCTGCCGCCGCCCGGAAACCGCACTCGACCATTCACGCGCGGCAGGAGCGGGGGAACCAGGTAAGCCGCTGTCCCGGAAGTCAGCTCCGGGACGGCTAGGGGTGAAGCCGTACATGGTCCGTTCATGTACCGCCGGACATCTCCAGTCCGAACCCGACAGCTCACCTCGCAGGCGCCGGAGAGGAATTCGACATGCCTGCAAAGGGTAAGCACCGCCGCCCCAAGTCCCTTTCGATTTCGCGCGGCTTCGCCGTCGCCGGCACCGGTGGTGCGGCCCTCGCGCTGCCGCTGATGGGTGCGGCCGGCGCCCAGGCGGCCGGTGCCCCGGCCGCCGCGACGACGGCCACGGCCACCGTGGCCCCCGCGGCTGCCCCGCAGGTCCCCGCCGCGCTCCGGGCCGAGTCCGCCGCGCCGACCGTCTACACGGTCGTGCCGGGCGACTACCTCTCCAAGATCGCCGCCGAGAGCCACCTGTCCGGCGGCTGGCAGCAGCTCTACGCCGACAACCGCGAGGCGGTCGGCAGCAACCCCGACCTGATCCACCCCGGCCTGAAGCTGAACCTCGGCGGTGCGGGCGAGGCGGCTCCGGCGGAAACCGTCCCGGAGGCGGCTCCGGAAACCGCTCCGGAAACCGCTCCGGAATCGGCTCCGGAATCGGCTCCGGAGACCGCCCCGAAGACCGCTCCCAAGACGGCCCGGAGGACCGCTCCGCAGGCGGCCGAGCAGGCCGCCCCGGCGCAGAAGGAGTCCCCGGCCGAGGCCCCCGCGGCCAAGACCTCGGCCTCCGGCTTCGTGGCTCCGCTGGCCAGCACCGGCGTCTCGACCCAGTACAAGGTCGCGGGCAGCATGTGGTCCTCCGGCTACCACACCGGTGTCGACTTCATCGCGAGCTCCGGCACCACGGTCCGGGCCGTCGGAGCCGGCACCGTCGTCTCCGCCGGCTGGGGCGGCGCGTACGGCAACGAGGTCGTCATCCGGCACGCGGACGGCATGTACTCGCAGTACGGCCACCTCTCCTCGCTGTCCGTCTCGGTCGGCCAGAGCGTCACCGCAGGCCAGACCATCGGCCTGTCCGGTTCCACCGGCAACTCGACCGGCCCCCACCTGCACTTCGAGATCCGCACGGGCCCCTCCTACGGCTCCGACACCGACCCGCTGGGCTACCTCCGCTCGAAGGGCGTCAGCATCTGACGGCAGCCGCCGCCGGAGCACAGGCACGCGTGGGGCCGGGACCCGAGGGGGGTCCCGGCCCCACGTGTACGTATTCCTTATCCCCCGGGTGGTAAAGATCACGGCCCGTCAACCCCTCATTACGTTGGCGTAGGTTGGTTACGAGAGTGAAGGATGTCGTCTCGTGGCAGCGACGACGACGAAACCCAAGACCATCGGCTCGTACGCGGCGATCGGGGACAGCTTCACCGAGGGCGTGGGGGACCCGGGACCCGGGGACACTTATCTCGGCTGGGCGGACCGGCTCGCCGTGCTCCTGGCCGACCAGCATCCAGAAGGCGAATTCCGGTACGCGAACCTGGCCGTGCGCGGCAAACTCCTCGACCAGATCGTGGCCGACCAGGTCCCGCGGGCCAAGGCGCTCGCACCGGACCTCGTGACCTTCTGCGCCGGCGGCAACGACATCATCCGCCCCGGCACCGACCCGGACGACGTGGCCCAGCGGTTCGAGGCGGCCGTCGCCGACCTCACCGGAGCCGTCGGCCGGGTCGTGATCACCACCGGCTTCGACACCCGGGGCGTACCGGTCCTCAAGCACCTGCGGGGCAAGGTGGCGACGTACAGCGTCCACGTGCGCGCCATCGCCGACCGCTACGACTGCCCGGTGCTCGACCTCTGGTCCCTCAAGTCCGTACAGGACCGCCGGGCGTGGGACACCGACCGGCTGCACCTGTCGCCCGAGGGGCACACCCGGGTCGCGCTGCGGGCCGCGCAGGTGCTCGGACTGGACGTGCCGGCCGACCCCGACCAGCCCTGGCCGCCGGAGCGCCCGCGCGGCTCGGTCGACGTGACCCGCGACAACATCCACTGGGCGCGCGAGCACCTGGTGCCCTGGATCGGCCGCCGGCTGCGCGGCGAGTCCTCCGGGGACCACGTCGAGGCGAAGCGGCCGGACCTGCTGCCGCTGTAGACGGGGGAGCCGGGACACTGCCCGGGGCCGCCGGGGGACGACACGCGCGGGGGATGCGGAATCCTTCGGGGCCGGTGTGCGTTGGGATGCTCGTAGACCGACGAACATCCCCACCGCACCCTCATACCGACCGCACCGTCCCTGGAGGCGCCTTGACCGGCTCTCGTCCCCTGCGTCCCCGGCTGCGCGCCCTGCGGCCCGAAGCCTTCGGCGCGGACCCCTCGGGCGCGCGGCTGGAGCGGATCCGCCGCTCGCCGAACTTCGCCGACGGCGTCTTCCAGAATCCGGTCGGTGCCCGGAACAGGCCCTCCGGGTCGATGGCGGAGTTCGCCAAGATCTACTTCCACCGCGAGCAGCGGATCCGGCGGGCTCCGGCCGCACCGATCCCGGTCTACCCGACCACTCTCGCCGAGCTGGCGAAACCGCCGGTGAGCGGCCTGCGCCTGACCTGGATGGGCCACTCCAGCGTGCTCGCGGAGATCGACGGCCGCCGCGTGCTGTTCGACCCCGTGTGGGGCCAGCGGTGCTCCCCGTTCCCCTTCGCCGGTCCCAAGCGGCTGCACCCCGTACCGGTCCCGCTGGCCTCGCTGGGCACCGTCGACGTGGTGGTGATCTCGCACGACCACTACGACCACCTGGACCTGCCGACGATCAAGGCGCTGGCCGGTACGGACACGGTTTTCGCGGTCCCGCTGGGCGTCGGCGCGCACCTGGAGCACTGGGGGGTCCCGGCCGACCGGCTGCGCGAGCTCGACTGGAACGAGAGCACCAAGGTCGCCGGTCTCACGCTCACCGCGACCCCCGCCCGCCACTTCTGCGGCCGCGGCCTGCGCAACCAGCAGCACACCCTGTGGGCCTCCTGGGTCGTCGCGGGCGACGAGCACCGGATCTACCACAGCGGCGACACCGGCTACTTCCCCGGCTTCCGGGAGATCGGCGCCGAACACGGCCCCTTCGACGCCACGATGATCCAGATCGGCGCGTACTCGGAGTACTGGCCCGACATCCACATGACGCCCGAGGAGGGCATCCGCGCCCACCTCGACCTGCAGGGCGGCGCCCCGCACGGGGTGTTCCTGCCGATCCACTGGGGCACCTTCAACCTGGCACTGCACCCGTGGGCCGAGCCCGGGGAGTGGACGGTGGACGCCGCCGTGGGAGCCGGGCAGGCCGTGGCGGTCCCGAGGCCGGGCGAGCCCTTCGAGCCCGGGGGCGCCGTCCCCGTCGATCCCTGGTGGCGGCCGGTGGCCGAGTCCATCGCCCACCCCTGGCGCGACGGCGGCGTGCAGCCCGCCGCGGCTCCCGAAGCCGCTCCCCGGAGCGATCTGGACCTCGCGGGCGAGCGCTGACACGGCCGGCACCGCTGCCGACGCCCCCTCCGCCGGACCGGCCCGGGAAGCCGCAACCGGCCGGGAAGCCGCAACCGGCCCGGGAATCCGCAACCGGCCCCGCCGGGGCACCGCCGTGCGGCACGATGAGCCCAGCCGCGGCCCGTACCGGCCCGGCGCGGTTCGCGGACACCGAGGGGGCTCGGCATGTGGCAGGCCGTGGCGGGGGGCGGGCCCTGGGCGCTGCCGGTGGTGTGCGGCGCCTATCTGGCCATCGTGTTCATCACCAGCAGGGGACTCATAGCCGCCCCCCGCTACCGGCAGCTCCAGACGTGCATACGCGACACGCGCGCCCTCGCCTCCGTCCTCGGGGCGGCCGCCCCGGACGACACCGCCCGGGCCGCGGAAATAGCGGCGGTCACCGCCCGCCTCGACGACCTGGAGACCAACGGGACGGTGGCGTCGCGGCTCCTGCCCACCTCCTGGACCGTCGCGATCCCGCTGTCCAAACTCGCCGCCGCCTGGCGCGCCCTGCACAGCGCCGAACGCCGGCTGCTGCGCCTGCAGACCCCGGAGGAGAACTCCGCCCGGCTCCGCGCGCTCCGCATCCGGCTCGCCGCCTCCCCGCACCCCGGCGACGCACAGCTCGCCGCCGGCCTCTCCGCACCGGCCGCCGCCGGCCCCGAGGCCGGGGCCCTGCTGATCGCCGCCACCGAGCACCTCCACGAGCGGGAGGACACCGAGGCCGAGCAGGAGTACGAGCAGCAGCGCACGGCCCTGTGGCTGGCGGCCACCGGCCTCGGCGTGATCCTCCTGACCGGCCTCACCTTCGACCACCGGCCCACCCTCACTCTCGGCGCGCTGGGCGGCTTCCTCTCCCCGGTGGTCAGCGTGATGCGCTCGCAGCGCCCGGCCTCCTGGGGCGTCCTCGTCCTCGCCCCGGTCGGCGGCGCGCTCGCGGCGGTCGCCGGGCTCCTCCTCGTACGGATGCTCGCCGACCCGGAGCTCAACGTCCTCGGGCACGTCTTCCTCGACAACTCCTGGGACGCGCCGGACCGGCCCATCGCCCTCGCCATCGCCCTGCTCTTCGGCTTCTCCGGCACCCTCTTCTCACGGCTCGCGCTGACCGCCACCGGGCAGTTCGTCTCCGCTCCCGCCGGTGCGGGCACCGGGCAGCAGCCGTAGCTCCCGTCACAGGCCCCCGGAGACCGACGGTGCGTCAGGGACTCCGGGGCGGAGTCAGGGACTCCGGGGCGCCGCCCCGGAGCGCGACCCGCATATTCGGGCTGCCGTACGAGCGCTCCACCGGGAGCGGGAAGCACCCCCGCGAAGTTCCCCAACTGGCGCTCCGGGGCGGGACGGTGCGGTCTAGCGTGGGTATCCGGTGATCAACACCGGGCCCCGGGAGAACGCCGGGGGCCGGGCCCCACGTACCGAGGACGCTGATGTCCGGACTCCGCGCAGCCCGCCACGCCCCGTCGAGACACGCCGCCACCGGTCCCGGCCGGCAGATAAGGCCGCAGCTGATCCGCGCCGCCGTGCTGCCCACGCTCGCCGCCGCCCTGAGCGGGACCGCCGCGGTGATCTTCACGCTGCAGCTCGGCGGGGGAGCGGGCGACCGGGACGCCCGGCTGTGGCCCGTGCTCAGCGGCTGCGCCCTGCTGGTGCTCGGCGCCCTCGCCGCGGCGCTGCTCGGGGCCCAGCGCGCCGCCAAGGCCGTCCGGGACCGGTGCGAGGCGCTGCGCCGCTCCAGCGTGCGCGGCCGCCAGGAGCTGGGCACCGCGGCCGAGCGGCTGGAGCGGGGTGAGAGTGCGCCGCGTCCGCTGCGCGGTGGCGGTGGTGCGGCCGGGCCGCGGCTCGGCGCGGATCCTGCGGGCATCGACGAGTTCTGGCTGCTCTCCCAGGAGCTGCGCGGCGCCCGCGAGCAGGCGCACGCGACCCTCGTACGACTGGCCGGACCGGTGGCTCCGTCCGACAGCGACCGCAAGGTCGAGGTCTTCGTCAACCTCGCGCGCCGGCTGCAATCCCTCGTGCACCGGGAGATCTCGCTGCTGGACGACCTGGAGGACACGGTCGAGGATCCGGACCTGCTCAAGGAGCTCTTCCACGTCGACCACCTCGCCACCCGCATCCGCCGCCACGCCGAGAACCTGGCCGTGCTCGGGGGCGCCGCGTCCCGCCGCCAGTGGACCCGGCCCATCGACCTGAGCGAGGTGCTGCGCTCCTCCGTCGCGGAGGTCGAGCAGTACACCCGGGTCAAGGTGGTGCCGCCGGCGGGCGGCAGCGTACGCGGCCACGCCGTCGCGGACGTGGTGCACCTGCTGGCCGAACTGGTCGAGAACGCCACGGTGTTCTCCGCGCCCGACACCGATGTGGTGGTGCGGGCGGAGCGGGTCACCGCCGGGATCGCGGTCGAGGTGGAGGACCGCGGGCTGGGCATGCCGGCGGAGGAGCAGCACCGGATGAACGCGCTGCTCGGCGACCCCGACCAGATCAGCGTCCGGCACCTGCTCGCCGACGGGCGGATCGGCCTGTACGTGGTCTCGGCGCTGGCCCGCCGGCACGGCATCGCGGTCGAGCTGAAGTCCAACATCTACGGCGGTGTGCTCGCGGTGCTGGTGCTGCCGAAGGAACTCCTGGGTGCACCAGCGGCGACCCCGACGACGGCCCCGTCCCCCTGTCTGGAACCGGCCCGGGTCCCGGCCCCGTCCCCGGCGCGGCCTTCCACCGCCGTTCCGGCCCCTGCCCCTGCCCCCGCCCCCGCCCCCGACCCCGTCTCCCGCCTGCTCCCCGATCCGGTCCTGGGACCCGCCCTCGACCTGGGTTCCGGCCCCGGCCCCGGCGGCGGCCCGGGGGCCGGTCCCGAGGCCGGGGGCGGGGCCGTGGTGCCCTCGCCGCGTACGGAGGCCCCGGGGGGCCCGGTGCGCCGGCCCCGGCCCAGGGACGCCGCGGCGGCCACGCCCACGGGGGCCGCCGGAACCGATGCTCCGGCAGCGCACCCGCCGCTGCCGGTGCGGCGCACCGGGCCCGGTGCGGAGGCGGTCGGCGAGCCCGCCGCAGGTGACCCGGAAGCCGTGACGCGGCCCGAGCTGCCCCGCCGGCGGGCCCAGCAGCATCTCGCGCCGCAGCTCCGGGAGACGGCCCCCGCGCCCCGTCCCCCGGCCGACGACGCCGAGCGGCCCGTGCACGACCCCGGCCTGATGGCCGCCTTCCAGCGGGGCTTCGGCCTCGCGCAGTCGGAGAACCAGTCATGACCCTTCACAGCGGCAAGGAGCACACCCCCATGGGCGGCGAAGCGGCGACCAAGACCGGCAGCAGGCTCTCGGACCTCGACTGGCTGCTCAGCGGCCTGGTGCAGCGCGTGCCGTACACGCGCAGTGCCGTACTGCTCACCGCGGACGGGCTCGTGACCTGCGTACACGGCCTGGACGCGGACAGCGCCGACCACCTGGCGGCCCTCGCCTCCGGGCTGTACTCGCTCGGCCGCAGCGCCGGAGCCCGCTTCGGGGACGGCGCGGAGGTGCGGCAGGTCGTGGTCGAGCTCGACACGGCGCTGGTCTTCGTCTCGGCGGCCGGCTCCGGCACCTGCCTGGCCGTACTGGCCGACCGCGAGGCCGACGCCGGTGTGCTCGGCTACGAGATGGCGATGCTGGTCAAGAGCGTCCGGCCGTACCTGGCGGCCCCGCCGCGGCGGCCCGTCGCCGACCCGGAGCGATGAGGGCCCGCGCCAGGGGGGCGTACGGAATCGGAACCGGAAGCGGCTGCCGGGACACGCCCTGGCTCGACGACTCGGCGGGCCGGGTGATGCGCCCGTACACGGCCAGCGGCGGCCGCACCCGGCCGGGCGTGGCGCTCGACCTGCTGTCCCTGGTGACCGCGACCGGTGTGCGGCCGCGCGTCCCGCTCGGGGCCGAGCACACCCTCGCGCTCCGGACCTGCGCCGGCGCGGGCGCAGCCACGGTCACGGTCGCCGAGGTGGCGGGGCAGCTGCGGCTGCCCGCGGCGGTGGTCAAGGTGCTGCTGGCCGACCTGATGGAGCACGGGGCCCTGGTGGCGCAGGCGCCCCGCTTTCCCGGCGTCGGCGTCGGCGTCGGGGCCGGGGCCGGGGCGGACACCGGCATCGAGGGAGACGGCGACCCGTTCGGCTCCTTCGCCCCCGCCGACCAGAACCTGCTCAGGGCGGTGCTCGATGGCCTCCGTGCACGACTGTGACGCCGCGGCCGCGGCGGCCGTCCCCGCGACCCTGAAGGTCCTGGTCGCGGGCGGTTTCGGCGCGGGCAAGACCACCTTCGTGGGCGCGGTGAGCGAGATCGAGCCGCTGAGCACCGAGGAGCTGCTGAGCGACTTCGGTGCGGCCGACGACCCGCTGGACGGTGTCGAGTCCAAGTCCACGACCACCGTCGCGCTCGACTTCGGCCGCATCACCCTGGACGGGGGACACGTCCTGTACCTGTTCGGCACCCCCGGCCAGCACCGCTTCTGGTTCCTGTGGGAGGAGCTGTGCGCGGGCGCGCTGGGGGCGGTGGTGCTCGCCGACACCAGGCGGCTCGCCGACTGCTTCCCCGCCGTGGACTTCTTCGAACGTCGCGGGATCGCCTTCGTCCTCGCCGTGAACGAGTTCGACGAGGGCCACCGCTACACGCCCGACGAGGTGCGCGAAGCGGTGGGACTCGGGCCCGCGGTGCCCGTCGTACGGTGCGACGCGCGCGTGACCAGTTCCGGGACGGGCGCGCTCGCCGCCCTCGTCCGCCATCTGCTGTGCCTGTCCAACGAGTCGGGGGGACCGCCATGACGTACTACGAATCGACCGGACACCTGCTGCTGACGCCCGTGGACCGGGAGGCGCCCGCGCGCACCGTCCGGCTCCGCGAGCTGGGCCTGGGGGAGCGGACGGACACCGAACTGGACGCCTTCGCGCGCCGCGTGGCCGACACGCTCGAAGCGCCGTACGCGGGAGTCAACTTCATCGGCGAGGAACGGCAGTTCTTCGCCGGCATGCACCACGCGGCCGACGCCCCGGCGAGCAGCTACCCGGCCCGGGTCCTGCCCCGCGACCACGGCTACTGCCCGCACGTGGTGGCGCGCAGGCGGGCGCTGGTGCTGGAGGACGTACGGGACTTCGCGCGCTTCGCGGGCAACGCGGTCGTGGACGGGAGCGGGGTGCGCTCGTACGTGGGCGCGCCGCTGACGGACCGGCGCGGGATCGTCCTGGGCACGGTGTGCGCGGTGGACCTGGTCCCGCGGCGCTGGGGCACGGAGGGCCTGACCACGGCGAAGAGGCTGGCGGCCGAGCTGGTCGGGCTGCTGCACGAGAGGGAGGACCGGGGCGCGTGAACCCCGCCGGCGGGGCGACTGTCAGTGGCGGGCCCTACGGTCGTGGGACGAGGGTTCGCCGGAGGCTGGAGAGGAGCCGCGACGATGGCCACCACCGCGCGGGACGTCCGCATGATCGCGCTGTCGCTCCCGGACAGCACCGAAAAACCCGCCTGGGGCATGCCGACCTTCCGGGTGGGCGGGAAGATCTTCGTATCGCTGGCCGACGACGACACCTCGATCGGGGTGAAGTGCCCGAAGGAGGACCGGGCGGAGCTGATCGCGGCCGAGCCGGAGAAGTTCTTCATGCGCGAGGGCCACGACGACAACTACGCCTGGCTCCGGGTCCGCCTCTCGGCGGTGCAGGACGCGGAGGAGCTCCGGGCCATCCTGACCGACTCCTGGCTACAGGCCGCCCCGAAACGGCTGGCAGCCGCCCACCCGGAGCTGACCGCCGAAGACCGGGCCTGACCGGTCGCACGGAAAGGTGCGCGCGACGACCCTGCGAAGTGCGGTATTGTTCTCCTGCGCCTGCAACCGGGGGAAACCCCAGGTCAGCGGGCATCGGGACGTGGCGCAGCTTGGTAGCGCACTTGACTGGGGGTCAAGGGGTCGCAGGTTCAAATCCTGTCGTCCCGACCATGCGGAAACGCAGGTCGGAGGCCGTTCTCTCATCCATGGGAGGGCGGCCTTTCGCGCGTCCGGGGCCATGGTGGTCGCCATGTGGTCGCACGTCCACTCCGTGGCCGGTCGGCCGTAGCGCTGAAGGCCGGCGGCGCGGGTGGAGCGGAGTCGGCGGACGAGCTCACTGAGCCGGTGGATGTGGTCGCGTGGTGGTCGCAGCCACGCGGCACGGCCGTTGGGCGGTTGGCCTTCTCGGCTCCGGTGAGCGTGTGAGCGATGGTGTCGACGGCTTCGTGGGCCGCCTGCTGGGTGAGGTCGCTGTAGATGTTGGCGGTGGTCGACGGGGTGGAGTGCCGCAGGGTCTTGGAGACGACGGTCAGGGGCGCGCCGGCGGTGATGGTGATGGTGGCTGCCGGGTGGCGCCGGTCATGGACCGTGATCCCGGGGACGCCGGCTTCGGCGGCGAGCCTTCGGAGTCGGTCCAGAAGCCGGTGAGGTCCGAGCGGTCGACCGTCAGATCGGCAGAAGACGAGTCCGGCGAACGGATTGTCAGGATCTCCGTGCGTTCGGGGCATCGTGAGTGCACGGTGCCGGAGGGTGGTGGCGACGCGGGGTGCGATGGCGACCCGGCCGCGGCTCGATCGGGTCTTGGGCGTGGTGATGACGAGACGGTTGGCGACGGGACTGTGCGGCCGTCTCGGCGGCGAATGACGACCACATGGCCTTCACGTACGTCCGTACGGTCCAAGGTGAGCTGATCTCGCCCTTGAAGGCGCTGCTCGGCAAGGCCCTGGAAGGGTCTATTCCGCTGGAGAACGTCCCCGAGGGGCTGCACCTGCGCTTGGGCACCACCACGGATAGCGGGATCGACGCCCGCTTCACCGGCCGCTCGGTCACCTTCCGTCCGAGCTCGTCGTTCACCGCGTAGGGGGAGCGGACGCCGGGGGTCGGTCAGGCGAGGTCGGGGAGGGGGCGCCGGGCGACCTCGTGGGCGTCGTCCGGTGGTACGCCCAGCATGCGCAGGACCATCTCGGCGAGGTTCACCGCGGCGTCATCGCCGTCCACGTCGGGGCGGGCGAATCTCAGCTCCACCAGGGACAGCAGGGTTCCACCCAGTGCGGACAGGGCCACTATCGGGTCGACGGCGGTGAAACGGCCGGAGGCCATGCCGACCTCGACGTCCCGGCGGGCCCGTCGGGCCAGGCCGTTGTCCGAGTGGATGTGGCCCAGGCCGCGACGGCGCAGAACCTGCATCAGCTCCGGGTGCGACTCGGCCATGCGGGCGCTGAGCCGGAAGCCCGTCGCGACGAGCTCCGCGGGGTCGTCGATGCCGGCCAGGTGCTCGTCGAAGGTCTGGCCGAACTCCTCCAGCGCGTCCTGCACCGCGGCCTCGAACAGCTCCGTCTTGGAGTCGAAGTGGTTGTAGAACGAGCCGAAGCCGACGTCTGCGCGCTCGGCGATCACCTGGATGCTGACGCCGGTGTCCCCGGTCTCGGCGAGTATCTGGCGAGCCGCGCGGACGAGAGCTCCGCGGGTCTCGGCGCGACGCCGCTCGAATCGGTTGCTGGGCGGGGCTGACGTAGGCATACCCAGAGTCTAACCGTGGAGACGATGACGATCGCAGTCCTGATGAATTCATCATCTCCTGCCGCGAACGCCTTGACGATAGAACCCTCACACTTGATGATTTCCTCATTACGGCAATGTTGCTTGGAGGACACCATGTCCGAAACCCGCGTCAACGCAGTCGGCGTCCCGGACGTCAGGACGGCTCATCAGGACCTCCACAGCGCGCAGGGAGCCCTGCGCGGCGAACATCCCGGGCGGTCCCGCAACCCCGTGATCAAGGTGGCCGACCTGGCCTGGCTGGAGTTCGAGAAGCCCGACCTGGACCGGGCCGAGGTCTTCGCCCGGGACTTCGGCTTCGGTATCGCCGCCCGGAGCGAGAGCGAGCTGTGGCTGCGGGGCACCTTCGCCGGCTCGCCGTGCATGGTGATCCGGCGCGGCCGGACCTCCCGTTTCATCGGCCCGGCGTTCCGCGCCGCCGAGCGGGCCGACATGGACCGGCTGGCCCGCGCCACGGGCACGTCCGTACGGGACGCGGACGTGCCCGGCGGCGGCAAGGCGGTCGACCTGCTCGACCCCTCCGGCTTCCCGGTCCGGGTCGTGCACTGCGCGGAGGAACTGCCGGCGCTGCCCGAGCAGCAGCCGCTTCTGCTCAACTTCGGCACCGATCACCGTCGCACGAACGTCACCCAGCGCCCGCCGCGTGAACCCTCCCGCATCCAGCGACTGGGGCATGTGGTCCTGGAGACACGGGTGTTCGGGCGCGCCCTCGACTGGTACCTGGACACCCTCGGGATGATCGTCTCCGACTTCCTGTTCCTGGACGGCCGGCGCGGCCGTGGCCCGACGATGGCGTTCATCCGCTGTGACCAGGGCAGCCGGGCCGTTGACCACCACACGCTGGCCATGCACCTGGGCCCGGGCAACGGCTACGTCCACTCCGCCTACCAGGTGACCGACCTCGACTCGATCGCCGCAGGCGGCGAGTACCTGGCCGAGCGCGGCTACCAGCGCAGCTGGGGCATCGGCCGGCACATCCAGGGCAGCCAGCTCTTCGACTACTGGCGCGACCCCGACCGCTTCATGCTGGAGCACTTCGCAGACGGCGACCTGTTCTCCTGCGACCTGGAGCCCGGCTGGGCACCCATGTCGACCACCGGCCTCGCCCAGTGGGGACCTCCTGCCACCCGTGACTTCCTCGGCGCGAGCCCCTCCCCGCAGCGGGTCCGTGACGTCATCGAAGCCCTGCGAGGCGACAACGAGATGGACCCGGCACGCCTGCTGGGCCTGCTCAAAGCCGCCAAGTCCTGAAACCCGACCCCCTCACGAAGGTACTGATATGAGCACCAACGTCCTGCGCACCGCCGACGGATGGTGGGTCCTCCTTCCCCAAGCTCTCGACTCCGCTCGAGCGGGGGAGACCCCATTCGACCGGGCCGTCCCCGTCGACACCAAGGCAGCCACCACCGCCGAGTTGATCGCCGACCGGGCGGCCGTGCGCGAGGCCGCCCTCTCCGGGGAGGCGGGCACGCCCGTCGCCGATCTGGTCGCCCTCTCGCCGGTGACCACTCCCTGCCGGGTGGTCGCACAGATGGTCAACTACCGCAGCCATGCCCGCGACTCGGGCTTCACCGGCGACATCCCGCCCGCCTTCTTCCGCAAGGCGTCCGGGTCGGTGAGTGGCCCGGGCGAGGCGATCGTCCGGCCGTCGCACGTGAAGTTCCTCGACTACGAGATCGAGCTCGGGCTCGTCATGGGCGCACCCCTGCCCGTCGGCACCGTGGTCGAGGAGCGTGACCTGCCGTCGTACGTCGCCGGACTGGTGATCACGAACGACGTCAGCGCGCGTGACGTGCAGCTCACCAAGACGCAGTTCTACGAGAGCAAGTCCTACCCGACCTTCACACCGACCGGCCCCTACCTGGCGCTGCTGGAGCCCGAGGACTTCGCCCACCTCCTCGATCTGCGGCTGCGGCTGTCGGTCAACGGCGAGCTGCGTCAGGACCGCACCCTCGCCGACATGATCGTCCGCCCGGCACAGGCGCTGACCTTGCTGGCCCGCTTCCAGACCCTCGACCCCGGCGACCTGCTGCTCACCGGGACCCCCGGCGGCACGGCCCTCAAGGCCCCGCCCAAGGCCGTCGAGAAGATCGGCGCGCTGCTGCCGCCCGCCGTGAAGTGGAAGGCGTTCTTCAAGAGCCAGGCCCGTAACCCGCACTACCTGCACACGGGTGACGTGATCACGGCGGCGATCTCGACCGCGGACGGGCGGATCGAACTCGGCGAGCAGCGCACGCCCGTCACGGACGCGAAGTAGGACCCGAGGTGAGCCGCACATGACCGCCGACCAGACCGGACCCCGGGACACCACACCCGCTCCCGCACCCGGGCCCGCACAGACAGACCCCGCACCCGTCGTGATCATCGGCGCCGGGCCGGTGGGCGTGACCGCCGCGCTCCTCCTCGCCCGGCGCGGTATCCGCACCGTCATCCTGGAACGCCACCAGGACGTCTACCCGCTCCCGCGCGCCGTCGCCGCCGACGACGAGGTGCGCCGCATCCTCCAGGCCGCTGGCGTGGGCGAGGAGTTCGCCGCGATCGCCCGCCCCGCGAACGGACTTCGGCTGCTGGACGCCCGCCACCGGGTCATGGCCGAGTTCCGGCGCTCCGAGCACGGCCGTCACGGCTACCCGCAGACCAGCATGTTCGACCAGCCCGAGCTGGAGCGACTGCTGCGCGACGCCCTCGCCCGCAGCCCGGAGTGCGAACTGCGGGGCGGTGTCGAGGTCACCGGCGTCGGCCCGGACCCGGCCGGCCCCGTGCGCGTGACCTACCGCGACGACGACGGCGAGCACCATCTGTGGGCCGAGGCGGTCCTCGGCTGCGACGGCGCGGGCAGCCTCACCCGCGACGCGATCGGCGCCGCATGGGAGGACCTGCGCTTCGAGGAACGCTGGACCGTCATCGACGTCCGCACGAAGGCCGACGTCCGCTGCTGGGAAGGCGTCGACCAGGTCTGCGACCCGCACCGCCCGGCGACGTTCATGCGCGTCGGTGAGGACCGCTACCGCTGGGAGTTCCGGCTGCAGGACGGGCAGCAACCGGTCCGCGAACTGATCGCCCCGTGGCTGTCGCCCTCGTACGACGGGGACTTCGACGTCGTACGGGAGACGCAGTACACCTTCCGGGCGCGGGTGGCCGACCGGTGGCGCAGCGGACGGATCTTCCTCCTCGGCGACGCCGCCCACCTCACCCCGCCGTTCATCGGGCAGGGACTGTGCTCGGGCCTGCGTGATGCCCACAACCTCACCTGGAAACTGGCCCGCGTCCTGGGCCGGGGCGGCGACGAACGGCTGCTGGACACCTACGAGAGCGAGCGCAAGCCGCACGTACGGCATGCGATCCGGCTGGCGGTCGCCATGGGCTGGGCCATGACCGGCGGCCAGGACGGCGCCGCCGCACTACGCCGCAGGATCCTGGCAGCGGCCTGCCGCATACCCGGCCTCACCGCGGCGGCGGGCCGCGACCTCAGCCCGCCCCTGACCGCCGGGCCCCTCGTCCGGCGGCGTATGCGCAGGAGCCTCGTGGGCAGCCACTGCCCGCAACCTTGGGTGGTGGGACTCGACGGCCGGCGCTCCCGTCTCGACGAACTGCTCGGCGGCACCTTCAGCGTCCTGACCGCCGCCGAACCCTCGCCCTCGCTGCGCGCCCTCGCCCACGGGCTCGGCGTCCCGGCGATCCCCGTGACCGACCTCCGTGACGACGGCACCCTCGCCGCCTGGCTGCGCGCCGGCCGGGTGGACGCCGTCCTGCTGCGCCCCGACCGCGTCGTCATGGACGTCGTCCCGGCCGGGAGGCACGACTTCACGGACACCGCTGCCTGGGCATCTCTCCTGCACACCACGCGCAGCCCCCACCCTTCCCCACGGACCGTCGAGCAGAGCCTGCTGAGGAGCGCCACACGATGACCAGGCCGTACCCGGAACCCTTCACGACGCCCGATCCGCAGGCCGTCGCCGACAGCCGCATCATGGACTTCGCCCGCCACGCCGGGCTCGACGGGACCGACTACGCCGCCCTGCACCGCTGGTCGGTCACCGACCTGGAAGGCTTCTGGGCCGCGGTCTGGGAGTACTTCGACATCGACGCGGACTCCCCGTACGAGCAGGTGCTGGCCGAGGAGCGGATGCCGGGCGCCCGCTGGTTCCCCGGCGCCACCCTCAACTACACCCACCACGCCCTGCGCAATCTCACCGACGACACCGTGGCGATCATCGCCCTCGACGAGACCGGCTCCCGATACGAGGTGACCGGCAGCCGACTGCGGGCACAGGTGGCCTCCGTTGCCGCCACCCTGCGCGACCTGGGCGTCGGTAGAGGGGACCGGGTCGTGGGCTACCTCCCCAACACCCCGCACGCGATCGTCGCTTTCCTCGCCGCCGCGAGCCTGGGCGCCGTGTGGTCGGTCTGCGGGCAGGACTACGCCCCCGAGGCCGCCGCCGACCGCTTCGCCCAGCTCGAACCCACCGTCCTGATCTCCGCCGACGGCTACCTCTTCAACGGCAGCACCCACGACCGCCGCGAGGCCGGCCTCGAACTCGCCGGCGCGCTGCCGACGCTGAAGGCCGCGCTGCTGGTGGACCACGTGGGCCTGCCGTGGCCGTCACACGCATACCCGTCACGGGTGGTGCCGTGGGAGGACGCCGCCACCCGCACCGAGGAACTCACCTGCACACCGGTTCCGTTCGACCACCCGCTGTGGGTCGTGTTCTCCTCGGGCACCACCGGCCTGCCCAAGGGCATCGTCCACGGCCACGGCGGCGTGCTGCTCGAACATCTCAAGACCCTCGGACTGCACTCCGACCTCGGCCCCGGCGACCGCCTCCTGTGGTACACCACCACCCACTGGATGATGTGGAACCTGGTCGCCTCCACGCTGCTCACCGGCGCCACCACGTGCACCTACGACGGCAGTCCGGCGCCCTTCGCCAAGCTCGACGTCCTGTGGGAGCTGGCCGCGCGCCACCGGGTGACCGTCTTCGGCACCAGCCCCCAGTACCTGCTGGGCATGGCCAAGTACGGCATCGACCCCTCGGCGCACGACCTGTCGTCGATCCGCGTAGTCGGCTGCACCGGCTCCGCACTGCCCGCCTCCGCCTACCCCTGGGTCCGCCACCACGTCGGCGACCACGTCCTGCTCGCCTCTATCAGCGGCGGCACGGACGTCGTCTCCGGCTTCGCCGGCAGCGCCCCCAACACGCCGGTGTGGGCGGGAGAGCTCTCGGCACCCCACCTCGGCGTGGCCCTCGCCGCGTACGGCGCCGAGGGCGTCCCGGTCGTGGACCAGGTCGGCGAACTGGTCGTCAGCCGCCCGATGCCGTCCATGCCGCTGTACTTCTGGAACGACCCCGACGGCACCCGCTACCGCGACGCCTACTTCTCCTCCCACCCCGGCGTCTGGCGGCACGGCGACTGGATCACGGTCACCGGACACGGCTCCGTGATCGTCCACGGCCGCTCCGACAGCACCCTGAACCGCAACGGAGTACGCCTGGGCAGCGCCGACATCCACGACGTCGTCGAACGCCTCCCCGAGATCACCGAGGCCCTCGTCATCGGCGCGGAAGAACCCGACGGCGGCTACTGGATGCCGCTGTTCGTGGTCGTCGCCGCCGACGCGACCCTGGACGACCCGCTCCGCGAGAAGATCAAGGAGGCGATCCGGACCGGCGCCTCACCCCGCCACGTCCCCGACGAGATCCTCGAAGTCCCCGGCATCCCGCACACCCGCACCGGCAAGAAACTCGAAGTCCCCGTCAAACGCCTCCTTCAGGGCGCCCCGGTCGAGCAGGTCGTCAACCCGGCAGCCGTGGACGCCCCCGACCTCATCGACTACTTTGCCCGCCTGGGTGCCGAACGCCGGGGCCGGTCGACATGACAGCCGCGCAGATCACCCTCGCCGTCATCCTGACCCTGGTCCCTCTGCCACGGGGAGCGGCCAAGATCGCCGCAGTGCCGTTCACGCGCCAGGCGGCAGCACACCTCGGCATGCCGCCGGGCCTTTGACGCGTCGTCGGCGCCCTGGAAGTGGCCGGAGCCCTCGGACTGGTACCCGGACTGGCTTCCACCCCCCTCGGGACGGCCGCCGCGATCGGGCCGGCGCTGCTGATGACCGCGGCCCCCGTGGCCAACGGTTCACCCGCGCCGGGGAGAAGCACCTGTAGGCACCTGTACAGGTGGGGTTGCTCAGTGCGACCGATCTCCGGTGCCCAGGACGGGCGGGGGAGAGGGTGGGACGCTGGAGTGGGGGCCCGCGAGTGGAGGTCCGAGTGCGTCCCATTCGGTCCGGGCCGCCTCCTTCGGCCTGGGTCACCACTCACCCGAGCGTCGCCGGCCGGTGTCACCGCGCGGATCCGGCCCGCCGGGACCAGGGCCGCGCGAGCAACCCGGAAGGCAGGTGCGTCCCATGCGCACGTCGACCCGTATCGCCGGTGTCCTCACCGGCCTGACCCTCGCCCTCGGCGGCACGGCCTTCATCGCGCCCGCCGCCCACGCCGACGTCACGGCCTGCATCAACGTGGTCGAGCGCGAGCTGCGGGGCGGCGAGGCCCCGGACTACGTCCGCACGGCGTGCCACGTCGGCCTGACCGGCGACCACGCGCGGTGCGTGTCCGGTCTGACCGGGGGCGGTGTGACCAACGGGACGGCGGTGACCGCCTGCCGGGTGGCCCCCAACTAGCGGTCGGGTCCAGTCTGTTCGGTCTCCTTCGGTCCCTTTCGGTCCAGTTCGGTTTCCGTCCCCAGTGCACGTCCGGAGAGCAGGTGGCTCCCATGCGCAGTCCCACACGTACAGCCGGTGTCCTCACCACACTGGCCCTCACCCTCGGCGGTGCGGTCCTCGCCGCCCCCACGGTCCGGGCGGACATACCCGCCTGCACGCAGATGGCCACACAGGCCGGTGCCACCGACTCCGACGCCGCTGCGGCCGCCTGCAGCCGTGGCGTGGTCGGAGACCTGCAGAGTTGTGTGTCCGGGCTGACCGCGGCCGGTGTGGCGGGCGGTGCCGCCAACGGTGCCTGCCGTGCGGCGGCGTACGAACCGCGCTAGAGGACCGGTCGCCGTGAACGGCCTCGCCTCGCGGGGCCCGTGCGGAGCGCCCATGCTGGAGAGGAGGGCGCCGTCGTCCTGAGACTTGTCCTTCCCGAGGGCCGAACGGAGGCGCCCGAGAGGAGGAGGAAGTCATGCGCCTGCGAAGGATCCTGGGCCTCGCCCTGGCCGCGGCAACCCTTGCCGGCATGAGCGCCATCGGCGCCGTCAGTGCCCAGGCCGCCTCGTCTCCGGACATCAGCAGGGACGAGTGCACGGCCGCCGGCGGGCAGATCGTTGCGCGCCCCTACGCCGGCTACTCCTGCGTGCTGCCTGACGGGAGCTCGCAGGCGATCACTTGATCAGTCGGATCAGTCGGATCAGTCGGATGAGGGGTGACGGCTTCCGGCGCCCCGGCGAGTAGACCGTCCGCGCCGCCCGAATAGCACGACCGAAGAGCCGACCGGCTCGGTACACCGCCGGTCGGCTTTCTCCTGCTCGTGCTCCTGTTCCTGTTCCTGCTCCTCGACGACCAGGGGAGCACTCCGCTGTTCGGCGCATCAAGCGCGCCGGTCGCGACGCCGAAAAGGATCAAGCGGAGTCGTCGCCCCACCCACGTGTTCCGAAATCCCTCCGCGCCCCAGGCCGGGCCGCCTCGATGACGGCGGTCCCGTACCGCGGCCGCCAGGCCCGGAGGAGATCCCGCATGCGCGTCTTCCTGCCCCTGACCGCCGTCGCGACCGCCGCGCTCCTGCTCGTCACGGGCCCCGGTGCGGCTCCGTCCGCCGCGGCGGACCGGAACCCCGAGGGCACACCGCTGGTCAAGGTGTCCCACGGGGACCCGTACGCGGACTGCACCATCGGCGCGCGGGGCCCCGACAGCGTGGTCTACCCGGGCACCGAGGTCGAGCCGTACCTGTCCGTCGATCCGCGCGACTCCAAGCGCGTGGTCACCGTGTTCCAGCAGGACCGCTGGAACGACGGCGCCGCCCGTGGTCTCGCGGCCTCCTGGAGCACGGACGGCCGCACGTTCCACGGGAGCACGCTCCCGTTCAGCCTGTGCGCCCCCGGTGGCGCGGACTACGAACGGGCCTCCGACCCCTGGGTCAGCACCGGACCGGACGGCACCGTCTACGCGAGCGGGGAGGGCGTCGACTTCACTAAGAGCACGCGCAGCGCCCTGCTGGCCGTCACCTCCCGCGACGGCGGCCGTACCTGGCAGAACCTCACCACCACCCACGTCGACGAGCAGCCGTTCTTCAACGACAAGCCCTCGCTCACCGCCGACCCGGTCCGAGTGGGCACCGCCTACCAGGTCTGGGACCGCCTCGACAACGACCCGCCCGGCCCCAGCTCCCTCGACGGTCCCGGCTACATCTCCCTCACCCGGGACGGCGGCCGCACCTGGAGCAGGGCCAGGCCGTTCGTCGACACGAGTTCCGTGCCCAACACCCAGACCATCGGCCACCTGATCGTCGTCGACCCGTGCACCGGCACCCTGTACGACTTCTTCGACCGGATCACCGCCTCCGAGGACCTGAGCACCGTCGTCGAAGCCCGCTACGAGGTCGTCACCTCCACCGATGCCGGAGAGACCTGGAGCGCCCCGGTCGTCGTGGCCCGGGACACCTCCGTCCCGGAGGTCGACCCGAACGACCCCTCCAAGCTGCTGCGCTCCGCGGCGACCCTGCCGAGCCCGGCCATCGACCCCAGGACGGGCACGCTGTACATGGCGTACGAGGGCTCGGACTTCTCCGGCGGCAGGTTCGACGCCGTCCAGCTCGTCCGCTCCACCGACGGCGGACGCACCTGGGGGAGCCCCGAGCTGATCAGTCCGGAAGACGTGCCGGCCTTCTCGCCGTCGATCGCCGTCGACGAGCGGGGCACGGTGGCGATCACCTACAACGACCTGCGCCACCTCGAGCCGGGCGACACCACCACCCTGCCGACCGCCTACCAGTTGGCCACGCTCCCGCACGGGGACCCGGAGCTCCGGACCGAACGGCGGATCTCGCGGGTCTTCGACTGGCTGCAGGCGCCGTTCGCCGGGGGCTACTTCCTGGGCGACTACCAGGGCCTGGTGGCCGACGGCAAGGGGGTACGGGCGGTGCTCACCGAGACCCACTCCGACGCACCGCAGAACCGTACGGACGTGTACACCGGCACCTTCCGCACCCGGTGACCGTCCGGAGAGCCTTTCCCCTTCCCCTTCCCCTTCCCCCGTGCCCGGCAGGCGTGCCGGCGGCGGGCGTGGTCTGCTACGAAAAGGCAGGAGCCAGGCGGCAGGCCGCAGGTGCGGCCGTACGGATGCGGGCGGACCCATGAGCACACCTCGGCCGGAGTCGGGCGCACCCGTGCCGCCCGCGGCGGCGCACACGAGCCGGCACGCCGACTGGCTGGAACTCTTCTTCGACCTCGTCTTCGTCGCGGTCGCCGCCCAGGTGGCGCACGGGCTGCACGGCGACCCCGGGCTGCGCGACTTCGCGGTCTTCCTGGCGCTCTACTTCCCGCCCTGGTGGCTGTGGGCCAACGTCACGGTGTCCTCGAACCTCTTCGCCGACAACGGCCCGCGGCGCCGGCTGCTGATGCTCTTCGCGATGCTCTGCATCGCGGTGATGGCCGCCGCCGTCCCCGAGGCGGACACCGATCGGGGATCCGTCTACGCCCTCGGCTACGCCGGGACCCGGCTGGTCCTCCTCGGGCTCTGGTGGCCCGCCACCCGCTTCCCCGAACCCGATCGCGTACCCCGCTGGCGGCCGCTGAGCTACTGCCTCGCCTCGGGCCTGCTGTGGGCGGGGTCGGCCCTCGTGCCGGCGCCCTGGCAGTACGCCGTGTGGGCCGTGCTGATCGCCGCCGAGATGGTACTGCTGCTCAGCGCGCGGGGCAGGGGCGTGCCGGGCCGACTGGACACCGGGCACATCGTCGAGCGGGTCGGCCTGTTCGTCATCATCGTGCTCGGCGAATCCGTGATCGGGCTCGTGACGTCCGCGGACCGCGCGTGGACGCTGCGGGCGGGAGCGGTCGGCGTCATCGGCTTCGTACTGCTCGCCGCGCTGTGGTGGTCGTACTTCGACTTCGGTTCCACCTCGGCGGAGCTGATCCTCGGCGCAGCACGGGGCCGCGACGCGTACCTGCTCGCCCGCGACGTCGCGGGATTCCTGCACTTCTTCGTGACCGCGGGGGTGCTCGCGATCGCCGGAGGGCTGGCCACCGCCGTCGACGAGGCCGACCACGCCCACCTGCCGACCGGCGCCGTCTGGGCGCTCGCCGGCGGCCTGGCCCTCTACCACTCGGCCCACGCCGCGATCGCCCTCCGCTTCCACCGCCCGCTCGCCTCGGTCGCGGTCTGGGCGGTCCCGGGCATCGCCGTCCCCCTCCTCGTGGTGTGGGCCGCCCGGGTCCTCACCCCGTGGCAGGTCGTCCTGCTCCTGGCCGCGGAGGCGATCGCCCACCTCCTGTACGCCCGGCACGTACTGCGCCGCCGCACACTGGCGCAGTCGGGGACGGACTAGTCCGCAGGGCGGCCCGCGTGGAGTTCCAGGGGGCCCGTGCCGGTGGTGCGGGCGGAGAGGGAGGCTTCGATCTGGCGGCGCAGGGCGCCCTTGACCAGGTCGCGGAGTCCGGGCCGGGGGACGGTGCGCCACGCGAGGAGTTCGGCGGGGTCCAGCCGGATCCGCGCCAGGGTCGGGGCGTCGAGGACGCCGCCGTCGTAGAGGAAGCGGATGCGGGCGGGACGGCCCGGTTTGTGAGACCAGTTCACGGCCAGCAGGCGGCCCGGCGGGAGGTCGAGGCCGAGTTCCTCCCGGACCTCGCGGCGGGCGGCGGCGCGCGGGGTTTCGCCCAGGTCGCTGTCGACGCCGCCGCCGGGGAGGTGCCAGCTGAGGGTGCTGCCGTAGGCGGGGCGTACCAGCAGGATCCGGTCCTCGGCGTCGGTGAAGAGCACGCTCGCCGCCGTCAGGGCCTTGGGGCGGTTGGCCCGGTGGTCGGCGGCGTCGAGGGCGCCCGCGTGGCCGAGGGCCGCCCGGCGGGCCGGGTCGAGGCCGGCGGGTGAGCCGGGCTGGGGCACGCCGTCCACGAGGTGGGCGAAGGACCCGGCGTGCAGGGCGGCCAGGCCGGCGCGCAGCCGGGGCGCGATGCGGGCCGGGAGGGCCGCGCAGGCCTCCTCGGGCAGCATCCAGCGGGCCTCGGTGATCTCGCCGTCGGGGAAGGAGAGCGCCGAGGCCTGCTCGGCGGTCAGCGGTCCCACGAGGTGGACGTGGACGATGAGGGAGCGGCCGAGCGCACCGGGCGGCCGGGAGTCCACGGCCAGCAGCCGCCCGACGGGCGCGAGGAGGTCCAGTTCCTCCTTCAGCTCGCGGGCCAGGCCCTGCTCCGGGGTCTCGGTGTCCTCGACGGTGCCGCCGGGCAGTTCGAGTTCGGGCTTGTAGGAGGTGGTCAGTACGAGGACCCGGCCGCGGGTGTCCAGGACGATCCCGGTGGCGGCCACGAGCGGGGCCGGCTGGGCGGCGTAGTACGCGCGCACCTCGTCGGGGGAGGGGCGTTCGGGCACGGCGGGCTCCAGCTCCACGGACGGGGTCGGTCCACCGCACTATGCCACGCGCGGCGGCGCGGTCCGGCGGGCCGGGCCGGGCGCCACGCGGACACCGGCAACGCATCACGGGGGCGTAGGCAGGGTGCCGGCCGGGCGCCGCCGCGCGCCGCGCGGGCGTCAGGCGCGGGCCAGGAGCAGGCCGCCCATGGTGACCATCGTCGCGGCGACGAGGCCGTCCAGCACCCGCCAGGCCGAGGGGCGGGAGAGCAGGCCGCTCAGCAGCCGGGCCCCGTAGCCCAGGGTGGAGAACCAGGTCAGGCTGGCCAGGCCCGCCCCGATGCCGAAGGCCCAGCGCAGGTCGCCGCGGTCGGCGGCGAGGGAGCCGAGCAGCAGGACGGTGTCCAGGTAGACGTGCGGGTTGAGCCAGGTCATGGCCAGGCAGGTCAGCACGGCGGCCCGGCGGCCGGAGGCGGCGGAGCCCTCCGTGGTGAGTGCGGCGCCCGGGGCGGGCCGGAGCACGCGGCGGGCCGCGAGGATCCCGTAGCAGATCAGGAACCCGCCGCCGGCGATGCCGACGGCCGTCAGGGCGGCCGGCCAGGCGGTGACGAAGGCGCCGACCCCGGCCACGCCGAGGGCGATGAGCACCGCGTCGGAGACGGCGCAGATGGCGACCACGGCGAGGACCGCGTGGCGACGCGCGCCCTGGCGGAGGACGAAGGCGTTCTGCGCGCCGATGGCGACGATGAGGGAGAGGCCGGTGCCGAAACCGGCGAGGGCCGCCGTGATGATGCCGTGTGTCATGCCCTTGACGGTAGGCAGTGGGTTTCGTTCAGTACAGCTAAAGATTTTTACGTACCATTAGCGCTCGTGATGGAAGAGCTTCCCCTGGACCAGGTGCGGACCCTGCTCGCGGTCGTGGACGAGGGCACCTTCGACGCCGCCGCCGCGGCTCTGCACGTGACGCCGTCCGCGGTCAGCCAGCGGGTCAAGGCCCTGGAGCAGCGCACCGGGCGGGTCCTGCTGATGCGTACGAAGCCGGTGCGGGCCACCGCGTCCGGGGAGGTGGTGGTCCGCTTCGCCCGCCAGCTGGCCCGCCTGGAGCGGGACGCGCGGGCCGAGCTGGGCATGGCCGACGGGACGGGCCCGGTGCGGCTGCCGATCGCGGTGAACGCGGACTCGCTGGCGACCTGGTTCCTGCCGGCGCTGGCGCGGCTGCCGCAGGACCCGCCCGTCTGCGTCGAGCTGCACCGCGAGGACGAGGCGCACACGACGGAACTGCTGCGGGAGGGGCAGGTGATGGCGGCCGTGACCTCCTCGCCCGACCCGGTGGCCGGGTGCGCCTCCCGGCTGCTGGGGCTGGCGCGGTACCTGCCGGTGGCGAGCCCCGGCTTCGCCGCCCGGTACCTGACGGGGGCGCCGGAGCGGGACCTGCTCGAGGCGCCGACCATCGTGTTCGACCGCAAGGACGACCTCCAGGACGCGTTCGTGCGGGAGCTGACGGGGGATCCTGCGGCCGGTGCGGGGGCGGTGCGGCACTACATCCCGACCTCGGAGGGGTTCCGCGACGCGGTGGTCGCCGGGCTCGGCTGGGGTCTGGTGCCGGAGCAGCAGTCGGGGCCGCTGGTACGGGAGGGTGGGCTGGTGCTGCTGGCGCCGCGTCGGCCGATGGACGTGCCGCTGTACTGGCAGCAGTGGAAGCTCGACTCCCCGGCGCTGTCGGCGGTGGCCGAGGTGGTCGCGGCGGCGGCCCGTGAGGCCCTGCGCCGTCCGCCGCGGAGCGGGCCGTAGGCTGCGGGGCATGGAGTCCTACACGATCGGTCAGGCGGCACGGCTGCTTGGCGTCAGCGTCGACACGGCGCGGCGCTGGGCGGATGCGGAACGGTTCCCCACCCGCAGGGAAGGCACGCGGCGGATGGTGGACGGGCCGGACCTGGCCGCGTTCTGCGTGGAGGCCGCGCAGGAGGCGGCCGACGGCGAGGAGGCCCCGTACACCTCGGCCCGCAACGCCTTCCCCGGGATCGTCACCGGCGTGAAGCTGGGGACGGTCACCGCGCAGGTGGAGATCCAGGCCGGCCCGCACCGCATCGTGTCGCTGCTGACGCGGGAGGCGGTGGAGGAGCTCGGGCTGGAGGTGGGCGCGCGGGCCACGGCGCGGGTGAAGTCGACGAGCGTGTTCGTCGACCGCACCTGACCGGTGGGCTGCGCCGCGACCGGGATGCGGAGGCCGGGCCGGCCCCTCGCGTGCGGGCCGTGCCGGGTGCCGCTGCGCGGAGCTGCTCCCCGCCCCGCCCTTCCACCGTTCCCCGGGCTCTGCCCGGACCTGGTCCTCAAACGCCGGACGGGCTGAAGTGCCCGCCCCGGGCCCGAAGAGCGGGTGGCGGCGCGGGCGGTGGCAGACTGGCCGCTGATCCGCCGAAGGGGAGTACGACGTTGTCCGTGTTCAGCAACCTGCGAAGGGCCGTGCGCCGCGGCTACCGGCGGGCCGTCGACCTCAGCCACCCCGCCCGCTCCCCGCTCGGCAGCGCGGTCGTCAACTGCGTGGTCTACCAGGACGGCGTACGGCAGGACGGCTGCGCGGAGGCCGAGGAGGCGCTGCGCCGGGTCCGCAAGACGGGCGAGGGCTTCGTCTGGATCGGCCTGCACGAGCCCTCGCAGGAGGAACTCGCCGGGCTCGCCCAGCTCTTCGGCCTGCACCCGCTCGCCGTGGCGGACGCGGTCAACGCGCACCAGCGCCCCAAGATCGAGCGCTACGACGACACCCTCTTCGCCGTCTTCAAGACGGTGCGGTACGTCGAGCACGAGGAGCTCACCGCGACCAGCGAGGTGGTGGAGACCGGCGAGCTGATGGCCTTCACCGGCGCCGATTTCGTCATCACCATCCGGCACGGCGGCCGAGGCACCCTCGGCCCGGTCCGCGAGGCCCTGGAGGCCGACCCGGAGCAGCTGGCCAAGGGCCCGGCGACGGTCCTGCACGCCATGGCCGACCACGTGGTCGACGACTACGTGGCCGTCACGGACGCCGTGCAGAACGACATCGACGCCGTGGAGACCGCGGTGTTCAGCGAGCACGGGGGCCGCGGCGACGCCGGCCGCATCTACCAGCTCAAGCGCGAACTCCTTGAGCTGCGCCGGGCGGTGGGCCCGCTGAGCCGGCCGCTCCAGCAGCTGGCCACGCAGCCGATACCGGTCATCCCGCCGGAGATCCGCGCCTACTTCCGGGACGTCGCCGACCACCTCACCCGGGCCACCGAGCAGATCGGCGCCTACGACAACCTCCTCGACTCCATCCTCCAGGCGCACCTCGCGCAGGTGACCGTCGCCCAGAACGAGGACATGCGCAAGATCACCGCATGGGCGGCGATCGTCGCCGTCCCGACGATGGTCTGCGGCGTCTACGGCATGAACTTCGACCACATGCCCGAGCTGCACTGGACCTACGGATATCCGGTCGTGCTCGCGGTCATGGCCGTCGCCTGCTTCGTCATCCACCGGGGTTTCCGCCGCAACGGCTGGCTCTGAATCCGGATGAGTCCGGCCGGGGCCGCCGGTTAGGGTCCGCCTGTCACTGATGATCACAGGGAACGGGCAGGTCGGACATGCAGCAGACAGCGGGGGAGTCCCACGGCGACGCGCTGGTCGGTGAGCGCGTACGGCTGGAGCCGCTCGGGCACCGGCACCACGACGGGCTGTGCGAGGCGGTCCGGGACGGGGAGCTGTGGGAGCTCCCGGTGACGATCGTCCCGCACCCGGACCAGGTGCCCGCCTTCATCGACGACGCCCTGGCGGCGCGCGAGGCGGGCACCCAGCTCCCGTACGCGACGGTGGACCTCGCGACCGGCCGGATCGCCGGGTCCACCCGGCTCATGGTGATCAACACGCAGTTCCGGCGCCTGGAGATCGGCTTCACCTTCCTCGGTACGTCCTGGCAGGGCACGGGGGTCAACGCCGAGGCCAAACTCCTCATGCTCACCCACGCCTTCGAGGCGATGGACATGAACCGGGTCGAGATCCTCACCGACGTGCGCAACGCCCGCTCCAGGGCGGCGATCGAGCGCCTCGGCGCGACGCACGAGGGGGTGCTGCGCCACCACATGCCGATGCGCGACGGCTGGATCCGCGACACCGCCGTCTACAGCATCATCCGCCCCGAATGGCCGGAGGTGAAGCGGGCGCTCGCCGCCCGGGTGCAGGGGTCTTGAGAAGCCGCAAAGGCTGGTAGTAAAGTTTCCTAACCAACCGGGAAGCCTCAACTACCCCACGGAGGCCTTGTGTTCACCCCCCACCGCAAGACGATGGTGATCGGCGCACTGCTCGGCAGTGCGCTGATCGCCGTACCGGTCGCCGCCCACGCCACCGCCCCGGGCTCCGCCCCGGCGGCCTCCGCGGCGGCCCCCGCCGCCACGGTGGCGGCGGCCGTCGGGCTCGACGATCCGGCGAAGAAGGAGATCGCCATGAAGATCGTCTCCAGCGCGGAGAACTCCTCGCTGGACTGGAGGGCCCAGTACAAGTACATAGAGGACATAGACGACGGCCGCGGCTACACGGCCGGGATCATCGGCTTCTGCTCCGGCACGGGCGACATGCTCGACCTCGTCGAGTACTACACCCAGGTCAAGCCGGACAACGTCCTCGCCAAGTACCTGCCCGCGCTGCGCAGGGTCGACGGCACCGACTCGCACTCGGGGCTCGACCCGAACTTCACCAAGGACTGGGCGAAGGCCGCCCAGGACACCGAGTTCAAGAAGGCCCAGGACCACGAGCGCGACCGGGTCTACTTCAACCCCGCGGTCAAGCAGGGCAAGGCCGACGGGGTCGGCGTGCTGGGCCAGTTCATCTACTACGACGCCATCGTGATGCACGGCGACGGCAGCGACTCCACCAGCTTCCGCAACATCCGCAAGCGCGCCCTGACCAAGGCCAAGCCCCCGTCGCAGGGCGGGGACGAGACCAAGTACCTGAACGCCTTCCTCGACGCCCGGGTGTGGGCGATGAAGCAGGAGGAGGCGCACAGCGACACCAGCCGCGTCGACACGGCCCAGCGGGTCTTCCTCAGGAAGGGCAATCTGAACCTGAACACCCCCCTCGACTGGAAGGTCTACGGGGACCCCTTCCACATCGGCTGACGAGGGAAGAGACCTTGACCGGGCAGTAACATCGGCATAAATTCTGCCCCGGCTTGCTCCAGCAGGACTGGCCCACCACCCGTCCTCTGGGGGGACTCGTGCACTACTACACCGACGTCCTGAAGAAGTACGTCGTCTTCTCCGGCCGTGCGCGACGGCAGGAGGTGTGGATGTTCATCCTGTGCAACTGGCTCGTCGAGGCGGTCGTCCTGACCGCGGACGTGCTCATCGGGCTGAACTTCATCCTCTACGGGGTCTACACCCTGGCGATCCTCCTGCCCGTCGTCGGCCTCGCGGTGCGCCGCCTGCACGACCAGGGCAAGTCCGGCTGGTGGTACCTCATCAACCTGATCCCGGTCATCGGCTGGATCTGGATGATCGTCCTGATGGCCACGGAGGGCGACCGCGAGACCAACGCGCACGGCCCCAGCCCGAAGGCGGCCTACGCCCACCTGTGAACCGCCGCGCGCCCGTGCACGCGTACCCGAGCGCCGCTCCCGACGGAACCCGTCGGAGGCGGCGCTCTCGCGTGACATGTGCGACACGCCTCACCGGGACGTTGGGGCAGGGGGCTGTCCAGACCGGCCCGATCACGAGATATCTTGATGTCGAGCAATGTTGCAGACGAGAGACGCAGACTGTGGAGCGGAGCAACCGGTGACTGACTCGACCATCATCTACACGCACACTGACGAGGCCCCGGCCCTCGCGACGTATTCCTTCCTGCCTGTGATCCAGGCCTACGCGTCGACTGCCGGTGTGAATGTCGAGACCCGTGACATCTCCCTGGCCGGTCGCATCATCGCCAGCTTCCCCGAGCACCTCGAAGAGGGGCAGCGCATCGCCGACGCCCTCGCCGAGCTCGGCGAGCTGGCGAAGACGCCGGAAGCCAACATCATCAAGCTGCCCAACGTCTCGGCCTCGATCCCGCAGCTGAAGGCCGCGATCGCCGAGCTCCAGGGCCAGGGCTACGCCCTCCCGGACTACCCGGACGACCCGAAGTCGGACGAGGAGCGCGAGATCCGCGCCCGCTACGACAAGATCAAGGGCAGCGCCGTCAACCCGGTCCTGCGCGAGGGCAACTCCGACCGCCGCGCGCCCGGCTCGGTCAAGAACTACGCCAAGACGCACCCGCACCGCATGGGCGCCTGGACCCCCGAGTCCAAGACGAACGTCGCGACCATGGGCGAGCACGACTTCCGCTCCACCGAGAAGTCCGCCGTGATCGCCGAGGCCGGCACCCTGCGCATCGAGTACGTGGACGCCGACGGCGCCACCACCGTGCTGCGCGACTCCGTACCGGTCCTGGCCGGCGAGGTCGTGGACGCGTCCGTCATGCACGTCGACGCGCTGCGCACCTTCCTCAACGACCAGATCGAGCGTGCCAAGGCCGAGGACGTCCTGTTCTCCGTGCACCTCAAGGCCACGATGATGAAGGTCTCCGACCCGATCGTCTTCGGCCACGTGGTCCGCGCCTTCTTCCCGAAGACCTTCGCCCGCTACGGCGAGACCCTCGCCGCCGCCGGCCTGTCGCCCAACGACGGCCTCGGCACCATCCTGAACGGCCTGGGCGCCCTGCCCGACGGCGACGCGATCAAGGCCTCCATCGACGCCGAGATCGCCGAGGGCCCGGCCCTCGCGATGGTCGACTCCGACAAGGGCATCACCAACCTGCACGTGCCGTCCGACGTCATCGTCGACGCCTCGATGCCGGCCATGATCCGCACCTCCGGCCACATGTGGGGCCCGGACGGCAACGAGGCCGACACCCTCGCCGTCCTCCCGGACAGCAGCTACGCGGGCGTCTACCAGGCCGTCATCGACGACTGCCGCGCGCACGGCGCGTTCGACCCGTCCACCATGGGCTCGGTGCCGAACGTCGGCCTGATGGCCCAGAAGGCCGAGGAGTACGGCAGCCACGACAAGACCTTCGAGATCGCCGCCGCGGGCACCGTCCGCCTCGTCGACGCCGCTGGCAACGTGGTCCTCGAGCAGGAGGTCGCCGCCGGCGACATCTTCCGCGCCTGCCAGACCAAGGACCTGCCGATCCAGGACTGGGTCAAGCTGGCCGTCACCCGCGCCCGCGCCACCGGCGTCCCGGCCGTCTTCTGGCTCGACGAGACCCGCGCCCACGACGCGCAGCTGATCGCCAAGGTCAAGACGTACCTGGCCGACCACGACACCGACGGCCTGGACATCAAGATCCTCTCCCCGGTCGAGGCCACCAAGTTCTCCCTGGAGCGCATCCGCCGCGGCGAGGACACCATCTCGGTGACCGGCAACGTGCTGCGCGACTACCTGACCGACCTCTTCCCGATCCTGGAGCTGGGCACCAGCGCCAAGATGCTGTCGGTCGTCCCCCTGATGGCGGGCGGCGGCCTCTTCGAGACCGGCGCCGGCGGCTCCGCCCCGAAGCACGTCCAGCAGCTGGTCAAGGAGAACTACCTGCGCTGGGACAGCCTCGGCGAGTTCTTCGCCCTGGCCGCGAGCTTCGAGCACCTCGCCACCACCACCGGCAACGCCCGCGCCCAGGTCCTGGCCGACACCCTGGACCGTGCGACCGGCACCTTCCTCAACGAGGACAAGTCGCCGAGCCGCAAGCTGGGCGGCATCGACAACCGCGGCAGCCACTTCTACCTCGCCCTGTACTGGGCGCAGGAGCTGTCCCGCCAGATCGACGACCCGAAGCTGGCCGCGGCCTTCGAGCCGCTCGCCAAGACCCTGGCCGAGCAGGAGCAGGCCATCGTCGGCGAGCTCATCGCGGTGCAGGGCTCCCCGGCGGACATCGGCGGCTACTACCAGCCCGACCCGGCCAAGGCCGCCGCGATCATGCGTCCGTCCGCGACCTTCAACGAGGCGCTGGCCCTCCTCGGCTGAGTCCGCGGAGCATGAGTGATCCGCCCCGGTCGGCCCTGCGCCGACCGGGGCGGACCCCTATGCGGGGTCGGCCACGACGCGGAAACCGATGTTCCCGGCCGAGCTGTCCGGGGTGTTGCGGGTCCGGGCCGCGACCCGGTAACGGTTGCAGTACGAGTCGTGGCACATGTGGGAGCCGCCGCGCATCGCCCGCTCCGGGCCGCCGGAGGGGGAGAACAGGTCGGCGGACCACTCCCACACGTTGCCGACCGCGTTGTACAGCCCGTACCCGTTGGGCCGGAAGGACTTGGCGGGAGCGGTGCCCGCGTACCCGTCGGCCCGGGTGTTGTGCACCGGGAAGCCACCGTTCCAGATGTTGCACATGTACCGCCCGCCGGGCCGCAGCTCGTCGCCCCACGGGTAGCGCTTCTGCTCCAGCCCGCCGCGCGCCGCGAACTCCCACTCCGCCTCGGTGGGCAGCCGCGTCCCGGACCAGGCGCAGTACGCCTGCGCGTCGTTCCAGGAGACGTGGACCACGGGGTGGTCCTGCCGCGCGGCGAAGGAGGAGCCCGGCCCCTCCGGGTGGCGCCAGTCCGCCCCGGAGACCGCCCGCCACCACGGGGTGCCGGCCACCGCCGGTGACACGGCGGAGAGTTCACCGCCGAGGAAGCCCGCGAAGACGAAGCTGAAGCCGAAGGACTCCGCCTCCGTGACATGGCCGGTGGCCTTCACGAACGAGGCGAACCGTGCGTTGGTGACGGTGGTCGGGGCGACACGGAACGCCCCGACCACCGCCTCCCGTACCGGGCCCTCGCCGTCCGCCGCGAACCCGTCCGGGTCTTCCGTCCCCATCAGGAACCTGCCGCCCGCGAGCGGGATGAGATCGCGGACGGCGCGCGCCGCGGCCGGATCGGCCGCCCGGACCGCTGCCCGCGGTGCCTCCGGCCGGGGGACCAGGGTCAGCAGGCCGGCGGACGGCTCGCGGCCGGGGGTGCAGCAGGGCTTGGGCGGCATGGGGTTCTCCAGAGCGGGGCGGTAGGGGGGTCAGGCCGTGCGGTCGGCGGCCAGCGCCGCGGCCAGGGCCGGTATGCCGAGGGCCTGTTCCTGCGCCGGGGTGGCCGCGGCCGCCGCCACCGCGGCGGCGCCGGCGAGGAAGCCGCGTCTGCCGACGGCGCCGGTCCGGGGCGTACCGATGTGCTCGCTCACGAGGGTCTCCTGTACGTGCGGGGGAGTCGACGTACGAACCGGGGGCTCCCGGCAGCGCTCGGAGCGCAACCGGAACCTGCAGGTCAGACCCTAGATTTCAGTTCCCCGCCACTCAATGACCGGCGTATGGCAGTGCGGTTCCATTGCCGTGCCGGGGATGTACCGGCGATGTGGCGGCGATGTGGCGCCGTCATGACGGCGACATGGCCGCGGACCCGGCGCGCCGTTCAGAGCCGGTGGACCCGTTCCCCGTCGAAGCCCAGCGGAGACCGGCCGGCGGCCAGGATCCGCAGCCCCGGGGCCACGGCGAGCAGGTCCCGCAGCCAGGCCAGCGCGTCCGGGGCGAGCTGCTCCGCACCGTCCACGACGAGCAGCATGTCCCGCTCCGCCAGCCCGGAGACGACGCTCGCCGTCCGCCCGCACGGCAGGAACGGCATGCCGGGTACGCCGCCCAGCTCGGCGGTCAGCTCGCGCACCCCGAGGGGTCCGCGGACCGGCTCGGCCACCACGACGGCGACCCCGTCGTAGAAGTTCGACGCGAGCCGCCGTGCGATCTCCCGCACCAGAACGCTCCGCGGCCCGCGGAACCCGCCGGCCACGGTCAGCACCCGCCCCCGCCGGACGGCGGAGAGCAGGCGGGACATCTCGGCGGATGTCGCAGGCAGTGTTCCGGACGGCGACCCTGAATCCCTCATCGGCACGATGCCCCCCATTGCATGCGTGACCAAGCGCGGCAACAGGGTTCTTTCGGGCCGCGTGACGACGATTATGCGCCAGTTGCGGCAGAAGGCCAGGGGAATGCCGTATTCCTGTGCCCGCCCCCGGGGCCGCCCGGTGCGGGCGGGCCCGCCGGGGGCCGGGGCCGGACCGGGCGCCTACGCGCGGCGGCGCAGGCCGAGGGCGACCAGGAGGGCGGCCGCCAGCACGATCGCCGCGTCGATCGCCAGGACCGTGCGCACCCCGCCGAACAGCGAGGTCTGCGTGGTGGCGAGCACCCCCAGCAGCGGGATGCCGATGGTCAGGCCGACCTGCTGGGTGGTGGTGACCAGGCCGGTCGCCAGGCCCTGTTCCGAGTCGGGCACCCCGCTCGTGACCACCAGGCCGTACGAGATGATCGCGCCGAGGTGGCACATGCTCGCCAGCGACACCAGCACGGTCGCGAGCAGGGCGCCCGAGGACGCGCCCGTGGTGAGCAGCGCGGCGGTGAACACGCCCTGGCCGACCAGGGAGACGGCCAGGGTCCGGCGGGCGCCGAAGCGGCCGATCACCCTGGGCGCGTACGAACCGGCGAGGACCGAGGCGATGCCCTGGACGCCGAAGACCAGGCCCGTGCGGAAGGCGGACAGTCCCAGCGTCTCCTGGAGGTAGAGGGTCAGCACGAAGACGACCGTGGACATCATCGAGAAGGTGACCAGACCGCCGAGGTTGCCCCAGGCGACCGTGCGCCGCTTCAGCATCGCCGGAGAGACCAGCGGGGCGGGGGACCGGTTCTCCACCGCCACGAACGCGGCGAGCAGCACCAGCCCGGCCAGCAGCGTACCCCGGACGTCGACGCCCCCGAAGCCGCGCTGGGCCGCCGTCGTCAGGGCGTAGATCAGCGCCAGCAGGGCGCCGGTGACGGTGACCGCTCCCGGCGTGTCCAGGCGCGGCCGCTCGGTCGTGCGCGACTCCCGCAGCAGCCCCGGGGCGAGGACCAGCACGGCCACGGCGGCGACCGCGAGCAGGCCCATCGTCGAGCGCCAGCCCAGGGTGTCGGTCAGGACGCCGCCGAGCACCATGCCGACGGTGAAGCCGAGGGACAGCAGCGTGCCGGAGATGCCCAGCGCCCGGTCGCGCAGCGGGCCCTCGGGGAAGGTGGTGGTGAGCAGGGACATGCCGGTCGGCACGATGACCGCCGCGCCCAGTCCCTGCAGCGCGCGCCCGGTCAGGAAGGAGGCCGGGTCCCAGGCGAGGGTGGCGAGCACGGAGGCCGCGCCGAAGACCGTGAGGCCGGTCAGGAACAGCTTCTTGCGGCCGTACAGGTCCGCGATCCGGCCGAAGAGGAGCAGGAAGCCGCCGGACGGCAGCGCGAACGCGGTGACCGCCCACTGGAGGCCGGACCGGCTCAGCCCGAGGTCCTTGCCGAGCACGGGGAGGGCCACGTTCAGTACGGAGAAGTCGAGCGCCACCATGAACTGGGCGGCGCACAGGACGAAGAGGACCAGCCCGGCGCGTCCGGTGAGCCGCCCGTCCTCGGGAGCCGCCGCGCGGGGCGGGTGGGTCGTGGGGTGTGTGTCTATCGCCATGGCCCCTACCCTCGTGGCGGGGGAATGCCCGTGGAGAGTGGGAACTTATCCTGTTGGCGGCACCACCAGGCAGCCGAACAGGGGGACTCCGTGGCCACACCGACCGAAGCGCACCGACGGACCGAGCTGCGCGGGTTCCTGATGAGCAGACGGGCCAGGATCAGCCCGGCCGAGGCGGGCCTGCCGGACGGCGGGGCCCGCCGCCGCACGCCGGGCCTGCGCCGCGAGGAGGTCGCCGTGCTCGCCGGCGTCGGGGTCTCCTGGTACCAGTGGCTGGAGCAGGGCCGCGACATCACGGTGTCCTCCCAGGTCCTTGACTCCGTGGGGCGGGTGCTGAAGCTGAGCAGTGCCGAGCGCCGGCACCTGTACGTACTGGCCGGGCTCAACCCGCCCGCCCTCGAAGTCGCCCCGGCCGACCGGGACATGTGCGACGGCTTGCAGCGGCTGATCGACGCGTGGATGCCGTTCCCCGCGCACATCATGGACGCGTACTGGAACACGGTGCTCTACAACGGCGCGGCCGCGCTGGTGCTCGGGATGCGCCCGGAGATCGTGCAGAACTGCCTGATCGCCTTCTTCACCGACCCCGTCTACCGGGCCCGTTCCGCGCACTGGGAGGAGAACGCCGTGTCGGTCGTGGCCCAGTTCAGGGCTGCCTGCTCGGAACGCCCGCACGACGAGGGGTTCCGGGCCGTCGTCGAGGAGGCGCGCGAACTCAGCCCGGAATTCGCGGAGTTGTGGGAGCGTAGGGACATCCGTCCCGCCGGGCAGACCAAGAAGGAGCTGGAACACCCGGTCGTCGGCACCCTGTACGTGGAGTCGACCCAGCTGCGCGTACCGGCCCGCCCCGACCTGGCCATCGTGCTGCACAACCCGCTGCCGGGCACGGACACCGCCGCGAAGCTGGAGTGGCTGACCTCGCCCGAAGGCCGGCGGGGCTCCATGTATCCCATAGCGGGCTGAGCGGACACACACGGGGTGTGCGGGGAGGCCGGAATGACGGAGCGTCGGCACACGGACGGCGGCGCGGACAGCAACGCGGACGGTACGGCGGGCGGCACCGCGGACCGGCGGGTCGGGCGCGCGGCGCACCGGGCCGGCCGGCGGACAGGCGGGGCCCGGCGGGCGGACGGGCCGGGCGGCCGCGGCGTGGACGGCGCCACCCGCCGGGCCCGGCGGAGCCATGACGCGGCCGCACCGCCCCTGCCGCACCGGCACCGGCGCCGCACCGGCTTCCGGGGCCGCCGGCCGCTGCTGCTCCTGGTCTGCGGGTTCCTCCTCGTCGGCGTCTGCGCCGCCACGGGCATCGCCTGGGACCCCTTCCCCCGCGGCTCCGCCGGGGAAGGCCCGGTGGCCGCCATCGGAACCCCCTGGTACGTCGGGCCCGCCGACGGCACGGCCGGGTCCCCCGGGCAGCCGGCCGGGAGCACGCCGCCCACCGGCGACGCGACCGCCACGACGGCCCCTCCGGCCGCCGCCCCCGGCAAGGGCCCCCTGCCCTTCGACCTGCCCGGCCCGGCCGCCCTGCGCTCCGGGGAAGCGGGCCGGAAGCTGGTCTTCGCGCACTACTTCACCCCGTACCCGCTCTCCCTCGACAACGAGAACGCCGACGAGGACTACTACACCCGCAACTACCTCGACCCGGCGGGCGAGAACGGCAAGCACGGGGCGTACGGCGGCCTGCTCCGCGACCGGCCGCTGCCCGTGCCGCCCCGGGGCGGCGACTGGGAGTACGCCAACCTCCAGCAGGAGGTCCGCACGGCGGGCGCCGCCGGCATCGACGGGTTCACCCTCGACCTGCTCTCCCTCTCCGGCAAGAACTGGGAACGCTGCAGCCGGCTGATGGCCGCCGCCCACGCGGTGGACCCCGGGTTCAAGATCATGCTGATGCCGGACATGACCTCGCTGGGGACCGACGACCCCGCCGTCCTGGCCGCGGCGATCGCCGAGCTGGGCGCGGCCCCCGCCGCCCACCGGCTCCCGGACGGCCGGCTCGTGGTGTCCCCCTTCAAGGCGGAGGCCAAGAGCGCCGCCTGGTGGAGCCGGACCCTGGAGCTGCTGCGCACCCGGCACGGCATCCGCACCGCCTTCGTCCCGCTCTTCCTCGACTTCGGCGCCCACAACGGGGACTTCGCCCCGATCAGCTACGGGTTCTCCGAGTGGGGCAGCCGCAGCTACGTCGGCCAGGAGAGCTCCACCCGGGACGTCCGGCGCGCCCACGACGCGGGCAAGATCTGGATGCAGCCGGTGTCGGTGCAGGACGCCCGCCCCAACCAGGGCATCTACGACGAGGCGGGCAACACCGCGACCCTGCGCGCCACGTGGACGCGGGCCATCGAGGACGGCGCGGACTGGGTGCAGCTCACCACCTGGAACGACTACTCCGAGGGCAGCCAGTTCGCGCCCTCCCTGCACAACGGGCACACCTATCTGGACCTGAGCTCGTACTACCTGACCAGGTTCAAGACCGGCGGCTGGCCGAAGATCGTCCGGGACACGCTCTACCTGACCGCCCGCACCCAGTTCGCGGGCGCCGACCCGACGGGCCCGCAATCGCTGCTGATGTCGCTGCGCAAGGGGAGCGCCGCACCCCGCAACACGGTGGAGGTGCTCAGCTTCCTCGCCGGGCCGGCGGTCGTCCGTACGGCCGTCGGATCCGCGAAGGACACCCACGAGGCCCCCGCCGGGCTCCACTCCGAACTGCTGCCCCTGAAGCCGGGCACCAGCTCGGCGCAGGTGGTGCGGGACGGCAAGCCGGGCGCGGAGGTGGAGCTGCCGTACCCGGCGGGCGGCACGGCCCGGGTGCAGGACCTCCAGTACTACGGGGCGACCAGCGGGCGGAACGACTAGCGCGTCCCGGGGGCGGCGAACTCCGGCTGGTCCAGCAGGCGCAGCCAGCTTCCGTCGGGCTGGCGCCGTACGACCTGGGCGCGGGCGCCGGCGCCGTCCCGCGGCGGGGTCGAGGTGAGCGCGATGCCGTCGGCGAGGAGGGTCGGCAGCGGGGCCTCCCGGGCGAAGACGGGGCGGTGGGCCAGGACCTTCGCCCACAGGGCGCGGATCGCCTCCCGGCCCACCGTGCGCTCGCCGGCCGGATAGGCCATCACCGCGTCCTCCTCGTAGAGCGCGGCCACCCCCGCGGCGTCCCCGGCGTTGGAGCGCTCGACGAACAGGCGGGTGATGTCCTCGGGGCGCATGGCCTTCTCGTAGGACCCGTACGGCTCTCGCGTCGCGTGCGCCTCGTGCGCCTTGCGCGGCTCGTACGCCTCGTGCGTCTCGTTCACGGCTTCCTCCGGTCGTCGTCCTCGGCTCGTGTCTCCAGGATCGTCCGGCGTGGATCAGAAGTCCAACAGATGGATCTTCTGGAAGCTAGAATCTCCAGTCATGGAACTGAGGCAGCTCGAATACTTCGTCGCCGTCGCCGAGGAGCAGAACTTCACCCGCGCGGCCGAGCGCGTCCACATCAGCCAGTCCGGGGTCAGCGCCCAGATCCGCCAGCTGGAAAGGGAGTTGGGCGCCGAGCTGTTCGACCGGTCGGGCCGCACCGCCACCCTCACCGCCGCCGGAGCGGCCGCCCTCGGACCTGCCCGCGCGGCGCTCGCCGCCGCCGAGGCGGTCGGCCAGGCGGTCGGCGAGGTGTCCGGCCTGATCCGCGGCCGGATCACGGTCGGCATGGTCCTCGGCTGCACCGTGACGCCCCTGTTCGAGGCCCTCGCCGCGTTCCACCGGGCGCATCCCGGAGTGGAGATCGCCCTGCTCGAGGAGAACTCCGACCGGCTCGTCCAAGGGGTGCGGGCCGGCACCGTCGACCTGGCCCTCATCGGCACCGCGACCGCCAACCCGGCCGGGCTGGAGGCGCTGACCATCGTCAGCGAGCGGCTCGTCGTCCTGGTCCCGCCCGGCCACCCGCTGGCCCTCCGGCGCCGGGTGACCCTGCGGGACCTGGGCGCCCACCCGATCGTGTGCATGCCGCCCGGCACGGGGCTGCGTACGGTGTTCGACCAGGCCTGCACCGCCCGGGGCGTCGACCCCGTGATCGCGCTGCAGGCCGGGGCCGCGGAGGCCGTCGCCGATCTCGCCGCCCGCGGGCTCGGGGTCGGCATCCTCAGCGAGTCCATGGCCGCGGGCCACGAGGACCGGCTGACCGCCCGCCTCATCGAGGACGTCGACACCCCGGCCCTGCTCTCCCTCGTCTGGCGCCCCGGGCAGGCCCCCGCCGTACGCGAGCTCGTCGCCCACGCCCGGCGGGCCTTCGGCGGGGAAACGCCTGGCGGCGCCGACGGCCGCGGGAGATGATCCGCACGACACACCGTGCCGCAACCACGGAGGACCCCGTGCACGAGCCGATACGACCCGCCGCCACCCCGGCCGGGTCGCCCAACCCTCCGGGGGAGTTCCCCGGAGGGCAGGCCCTGTTCCGCCTCGCCCCCAGCGTCTCCCACCTGAACCACGGCTCCTTCGGCGCCGTGCCCCTGCCCGTCCAGGAGGCCCAGGAGGCGCTGCGCACCGAGGCCCACGCCGACCCCGACACCTTCTTCATCGGCGTCTCGGACCGGCTGGCCGAGGCCCGCGGCCGGATCGCCGCGCACCTCGGCGCCGACCCCGGCCACATCTCCTTCGTCTCCAACGCCACCGAGGGCGCCAACCTCGCACTCGACGCGATCCCCTTCGCCGACGGCGACGAGATCCTGGTCACCGACCACGGCTACGGCACCGTCGTCGCGGCCGCCGCCCGCCGCGCCCCGGTCGCCACCGTCGCACTCGACTCCCGGCTGCCCGACGAGGACGCCGTACGGGAGACCGTGCTGGCCGCGCTGACCCCGCGCACCAAGGTGGCCGTCCTCGACCACGTCAGCTCGCCCACGGCCCGGATCATCGCCTCGCCCCGGCTCCTCGCGGACCTGCGTGAGCGAGGGGTCACCACGGTCGTCGACGGGGCCCACGCCCCGGGCATGCTCGCCGACCCGCTCGCAGGCGGCGCCGACTTCTACTTCGGCAACCTCCACAAATGGGGCTACGCCCCCTCCGGCACGGCCTTCCTCGCCGTCGCCCCGCAGCACCGCCGCCGCATCCGCGCGCTCGTCCCCTCGTGGGAGGACGAACACGGCTTCCCGCGCTCCGTCGAGAACCGCGCCACCGTCGACTACACCGGCTGGCTCGCCGCCCCCGAGGGGCTCGACCTCCTGCACCGCCTCGACGCGGCCAAGGTGCGGGCCCACAACAGCGCCCTCGCCGCCCACGGCGCGGCCCTGCTCGCCGGGATCCCCGGCATCACCCCGCTCCCGTACGACGACGCCCTCGCCATGCGCGCCCTGCGCCTGCCGCCCGGGGTCGCCGAGACCCGGGACGAGGCCACCGTGCTGCGCGAGCGGATCGCGGCGGAGCAGGGCATCCGGGTGCTGATCTGGCCCTGGCCGGGCGGCGGAGGCATCCGCGTCTGCGGGCAGATCTACAACCGCCCCGCCGAGTACGAACGCCTCGCCGCCGTCCTGCCGTCGTACCTCAGGCGCGCCTGAGCAGGTACGTGTCCATGATCCAGCCCTTGCGGGCCCGGGCCTCGGTGCGGAGCTCCTCGATCCGCCCGGCGACCTCGGCCAGCTTGCCCGAGACCAGGATCTCGTCCGGGGTGCCCACGTAGGCGCCCCAGTAGATGAACAGGTCCTGGTCCAGGTGGGCCGTGAAGGCGTGCCGCGCGTCCAGCATCACCACCACGTCGTCCACGTCGTCGGGCCAGCCCTCCGCGAGCCGGCGCCCGGTGGTGATCTGGACCGGCCGGCCGACCCGGTTCAGGTTGGTCCGGTGCCGGGCCAGCAGGGCGGAGATGCTGCTGATGCCGGGTACGACCTCGTGCTCGAAGGCCACCCGGCCCCGCTCCAGCACCTCGTCGAGGATCGCGAGGGTGGAGTCGTACAGGGACGGGTCGCCCCACACCAGGAACGCCCCGGTCTCGCCCTCCGCCAGATCCTCCTCGATGAACCGCTCGAAGAGGGCGGCCCGCGCACTGCGCCAGCCGTCCACCGTCGGGGTGTAGTCGGCGGGGGTCCGGTCCCGGTCCGGGTCGCGGCCCTCCACCAGGCGGTGGCCGGGGCGGGCGTGCTCTTCGAGCATCGCGCGCCGCAGCCCGGTCAGGTCCGCCTTCTCCTCGCCCTTCTCCAGGATGAGGAATGCGTCCGCCGCGCCGATCGCCCTGACCGCCTGGAGGGTCAGGTGGTCCGGGTCGCCCGCGCCTATGCCGATCACTGAGAACTTCTTCACCCGGCTATTGTGCCCATCATGCGTGTGGCCCTGTTCGTCACCTGCGTCAACGACGCGCTCTACCCCCGGACCGGCATCGCCGTCGTACGCCTCCTGGAGCGGCTCGGTGTCGGAGTCGACTTCCCGGCCGCCCAGAGCTGCTGCGGCCAGCCGCAGTACAACACGGGCTATCGGCGCGAGACGGAACCGCTGCTCCGGCGCACGGCGCGGGCCTTCGCCGGATACGAGTACGTGGTCACCCCCTCCGGATCCTGCGCCGCGATGATCCGCGAGCACTACCCGCGCATCGGCCGCAAGGCGGCGGGGGAGGGCCGCGGCACCGAACTCGCCGAGGCGGCCCGCTCCCTCGCGCCGCGCGTGTACGAGCTCACCGAGTTCCTCGTCGACGTCCTCGGGGTGACGGACGTCGGCGCGTACTTCCCGCACACCGTCACCTACCACCCGTCGTGCCACGGCCTGCGCAGCCTCGGGCTCGCGGACCGGCCGCGCCGCCTGCTGGCCGCGGTCAAGGGGCTGGAGCTGGTCGAACTGCCGGGCGCCGAGGAGTGCTGCGGCTTCGGCGGCACCTTCGCCGTCAAGAACCCGGACGTCTCCACCGCCATGGGCACCGACAAGATCGCGAACGCGGCCGCGAGCGGGGCCGGGGTACTGTGCGGCGCCGACAACTCCTGCCTCGCCCATCTCGACGGCCTGCTGCGCCGCGCGGACGCCCCGCTGCGGGCCGTGCACCTCGCGGAGATCCTGGCCGCGACCGAGGAGGAACCACTCACATGACGGGTACGTACCTCGGCATGCCCGCCTTCCCCGAGGCCGCTCGCGACGCCGTACGGGACGGGGTGCTGCGCGCCAACCTCCGGCACGCCACCCACACCATCCGCGACAAGCGGGCCCGGGCCGTGGCCGAACTGGAGGACTGGGACCGGCTGCGCGCCGCCGGAAAGGCGATCAAGGACCACACGCTGCGCCACCTCGACCACTACCTCCTCCAGCTGGAGGAATCGGTGACGGCCGCCGGCGGCACCGTCCACTGGGCGGCCGACGCCGACGAGGCCAACCGCATCGTGACGGACCTGGTGCGGGCGACCGGGCAGCGGGAGGTCGTCAAGGTCAAGTCCATGGCCACCCAGGAGATCGGCCTCAACGAGGCGCTGGAGGCGGCCGGCATCGCCGCCTACGAGACCGACCTCGCGGAACTGATCGTGCAGCTCGGCCACGACCGGCCCTCGCACATCCTGGTCCCGGCCATCCACCGCAACCGGGGCGAGATCCGCGACATCTTCCGGGAGGAGATGGGGAATTGGGGCCGCCCGGCTCCCGAAGGGCTCGGCGACGACCCGCGCGAACTCGCCGAGGCCGCCCGCCTGCACCTGCGCGAGAAGTTCCTGCGCGCCGAAGTCGCCGTCTCCGGCGCCAACTTCATGGTGGCCGAGACGGGCACGATGGTCGTCTTCGAGTCCGAGGGCAACGGCCGCATGTGCCTGACCCTGCCCCGGACCCTGATCTCGGTCGTCGGCATCGAGAAGGTCGTCCCGACCTTCCGCGACCTGGAGGTCTTCCTCCAGACGCTGCCGCGCTCCTCGACCGCCGAGCGGATGAACCCGTACACGACGATGTGGACCGGTACCGAGGACGGCGACGGCCCCTCCGCCTTCCACCTCGTGCTCCTCGACAACGGCCGCACCGACACCCTCGCCGACGAGACCGGCCGCCAGGCCCTGCGCTGCATCCGCTGCTCCGCGTGCCTGAACGTGTGCCCCGTCTACGAACGGGCCGGCGGGCATGCCTACGGCTCCGTCTACCCCGGGCCCATCGGCGCCATCCTCAGCCCCCAACTCCGGGGAACCCGGAGCGAGATCGACGCGACGCTGCCCTACGCCTCCACGCTGTGCGGGGCCTGCTACGAGGTCTGCCCCGTGGCCATCGACATCCCCGAGGTCCTCGTCCACCTGCGCGAGCGGGTGGCCCAGGGCGGGCCGGTGACCCGCCAGGGCATCCGGGTGACCGTCCGCCCCGCGCACGGCCACACCGCCGAACGGGCCGCCGTGCGCGCCGCCCGGCTGCTCCTGGACCGCCCGGCCGCCCTCCGCGCGGGCGAACGGCTGCTGGCCCGGGCCCGCCGGCTGGCGCCCCGCAGGCTTCCGGGACCCGGACGGGCCTGGACCGACACGCGCGAACTGCCCGCCCTCCCCACGGAGTCCTTCCGCGACTGGTGGGCCGACCGCGAACGGGAGACCCCGCAGTGAGCAGCAAGGACCGCATCCTGGCCCGCATCCGCCGGGCGACCCCGGGCCCGTCCGGCCCGTCCGGCCCGTCCGGCACGGACACCGGGATCCCCCGGGACTACCTGCGGGTCCACGGCAGCCGCACCCCGTCCGAGAGCGCCGACCTGCTCGCCGCCAACCTCGCCGAGTACCGCGCCAAGGTGCACCGCACCGACGAGGACGGCATCGCCCGGCTGCTGATGCGGCTCCTGGCCGTGCACGGCTCGCAGACGGTCCTCGTACCGCCCGCCCTGCCCCCGCACTGGCTCAAGGAGGCCGACCCGGTCCGCATCCACGACCGGGCCGCGTCCACCACGGCCCAACTCGACGCGGTCGACAGCGTGGTCACCGGCTGCGCCCTGGCCATCGCCGAGACGGGCACCGTCGTCCTCGACGGCGGACCGGACCAGGGGCGGCGCCGCATCACGCTCGTCCCCGACCACCACATCTGCGTGGTCCGCGTCCCCGAACAGCTCGTGGACTCCGTACCGCAGGCCCTCGAACGCCTCGACCCCACCCGGCCGCTGACCTGGATCTCGGGCCCCTCCGCCACCAGCGACATCGAACTGGACCGGGTGGAGGGCGTGCACGGCCCCCGCACCCTGGAAGTGATCCTCCTCGGCGCACAATGAGGGCATGTCCTCCCACATCGCCCTCACCGCCCTCGTGGTCCACGACTACGACGAGGCCATCGACTTCTACACCCGGGCCCTCGGCTTCGACCTCGCCGAGGACACGGCCCGCCCGGACGGCTCCCGCTGGGTCGTGGTCCGCCCGCCCGGCGCCACCGAATCGGCCCTCCTGCTGGCCCGCGCCAAGGACGACGCCCAGCGCTCCCGCGTCGGCGACCAGACGGGCGGGCGCGTCGGCTTCTTCCTGTACACCGACGACTTCGCGCGCGACCACGCCCGGATGACCGCCGAGGGCGTCCGCTTCCTGGAGGAGCCGCGCCACGAGCCGTACGGATCCGTCGCCGTCTTCGAGGACCTGTACGGCAACCGCTGGGACCTCCTCCAGCCCGCCGGCTAGGGGCTGTCGTCGAACTTCCGTCGCCGCGGGGCAGACGGGAGTTCGACGACAGGGCCTACGCCCCCCGGCCAGGACCGGGCGGGCCCGTGAGCCGGGGCGCCTCGTCCGCGGGGTCGACGGACCCGCCCGCCTCCACCCGCGCGGCCAGATCCAGGGCCCAGCCGACCAGTCCCGCCACGTCCATCCCGTACGCCCCGCCCTCCCCGGCCAGCGAGCCGGCCCCGCGGCGCAGCAGCCGCGCGCCGCCGACCGCGTTGCCCCGTGCGGCGTGCGTCAGCCCCACCGCGAGCTGCGCGAGGCCCCGCCACAGCGGGGCCTCGGCCTCGGGCCCCGACTTCCACGCGTCCTCGAACACCTCGTGCGCGTGGAAGGGCATCCCGGCGTCCAGCAGCCGCTGTGCCTCGCGCACGGTCTCCGCGGGCGAGCGCACGATCCCCTCGGGCTGCCGCTCCACCCCCGGCGCCCCGTAGGGCAGCGGCCGCCCCAGCCCATCCCGGGGCCGCGCGCTCCGCGCCCGCCCTTCGCCATCCCGATCGCGTGCGTTCACCGGCCCATCCTCCCCCGGGGCGATTACCCGTGCATGCACACCCCTCGGCGTGGGGTAATGTTCTGCATGTGCCGCCGGTCAGGGGAAACCCAAAAAAACCGGGCAAAGGTGCAACGGGACGTGGCGCAGCTTGGTAGCGCACTTGACTGGGGGTCAAGGGGTCGCAGGTTCAAATCCTGTCGTCCCGACCAGCGTTTACGCAGGTCGGAGGCCGTATCGGAAATATCCGATACGGCCTTAAGATCGTTTTTGGGGACCAGTTGGGGACCAAGCCGGTCTGAACGGGTCAGGCGGCGGCCATTGCTGCGAGTGGCAGTGAACGAGGTGCGCGGAGCATCATGAGGTGCGCAGAGAGTGCGGCACCAGCTGCTGTGATCTGGTCAGCGTCGGGGTGCAGGTAGCGCTGGGTGGTGGTCAGTGAGCCGTGTCCGGCGATCTTGCGTAGCACGTGCAGTGGGACGCCGGCGTCGGCGAACCATGTCAGTCCGGTGTGGCGGAGGTCGTGCCGCCGGAGGTGCTCGAAGCCGAGCTCGGTGACGACGTCGTCCCAGTGCGTGGCGTCGCGCAGGACCGCGGTATTCGCCGTGCGACCGGGCCACCAAGGCCTTCGCGAGGGCCTGGAGGGTTTCCCAGTCGGGCAGGGCCAACGCACGAGGGTCATTCAGTGGTCCGCTCGCGGTAGGCGGCGGCACGCAGGGCGCGGCTCAGCCGTGCGGCGGCACTCTGCTCGGCGGCGGTTGGCCTGCGGGTACCGGTGACCGGGTTGCCGTAGGGCGCCGGCGTGCCGTCGGGGGCGACGGTGGTGCCACGGGCGTTGAAGACCGACTTGGCGGTGGCGGCGGCTTTGCGCCGCTGGCTGGCCCGCTGGGCGCGGTCCTGAGCCTGCGCTTTGGACCGCGCGGCCTTGGCGTTGGTCGCTGCGGCCTGTGCCGCGAGGTCGGCGGCGTCGGTGGCTGCCGTGCTGTCCATGACGACCCCAACGGCGCCGGACAGCAGATCGGTGAGGTTCTCCGGCACGGGCAGGGCAGGGGCCGCGGTGTCCAGAGCGTCGCACCATTCTTGAGCGTGCGCGAGCATGGTCGTGACGTCGTGGTCGGCGCACTGGTGGGCTGCAGTCCAGATGCGGGTGAGTATGGCCAGCAGGCCAGCAGGCCTGCGCCCAGCGCCGTTTCGCACAGATCGGCGACGGCCCGGGTCTCGCCGGCGTCCAGGATGCCGACGTCACTGCGGCCGAGGACCAGGGCCGCCACGGCGGCGGCGTGCTCGATGCCCTAGAGGGTGGGGTGGGCGAGGTCGGGCATGACCAGGGTTCGGGCACTGGTGCGCAGGTACGTGCGGTCCGTGGGCCGCGTGATCAGGTGTGCGCCTTCGACACGGCTCTCCTCCAGCAGGAGCGCGGCCTCGACGACACGGGGGTTCGCTCCGGCTGGCGCCGTCCAGACGGAGTGGGCCGCGTGCGCGGCCTCGTGGACGAACACTCCCCAGGCGGCGGGATACCGCTCCTCGTCGCCCACGATCCGCGGATGGATCTCGTGGGGCTGGAGCGGGGCGAACAGGCCGGCGTCGAACTCGACCTCGCCCAAAGCGGGGAAGAACGCGGCCGGTGCGCCGCTGCGCGTGCCGGGGCGGCAGGTGACGAGGAGGTCCTGGCGGCCGGAGAGGACGACCAGCCGATCGCCGAGTTCGGCTCCCACGCGCAGCCGCGCGTCCGGGGAGGAACGGGGTTGCGCGGGCGGGGCGCCGTCGTCGTCCCATCGCGCGAGGTCGGCGTCGTCGTCCGGCGTGATGGCGGGGGCCTGGACGTGGTGGTGGGCGCTCATCGCGAGCGGCCCCGGTGCGCGGAGCCGGTGACGCCCGGGGGCTGCCGGACGGCCGAGGCGGACAGCTGCTTGCCGAGGGTGAGGGGAGCGACCTCCTTGACGCCGACAGCCTTGATGACGGCGGCGGCGACGGCGTCGCGATCCTCCAGAGGAGCGATGCCGACCAGGTTCGCGAGCGCGGCTTTGGTGCCGAGGACGGCCGCGGTCTTCTGATAGCCGAGTTCGTGTTGGCCGGCAGCCCGCCGCCAATGGCCGGGAACAGGTACTCGTGGTCGGCAGACGCCCCGCCGGTGCAGCGTCCGCAGTGGCGCATCCAGGACGGCGAACACGCGCCCGATCAGGCCCAGGCCGCACTGGCGCTGACCGGGCATCGGCTCGACAACCTCCGAGAAGGACCTGACAAACGGTCCCGGTCCGCCAAAGTCCCCTATCCATAGGTTATTTTGACTGGCCTGTCCGTCTCGAATCGACTGCCATAACGAACGAAGGGAAACGCCATGAGGATCACCAGGACTGCACGTAGGACGCGGGCCAGGATTGCCGTGTCCGTCGCGGCCCTGGCCGCGGGCTCACTCATACTCACCGCCTGCGGCGGAAGCAGCGACAGCGCCGGCAAGCTCGACGGCACCTACTACATCAAGGACGTCAACGGCACGTCCAAACTCGGCCAGCTGGTCGTCAAGGGCAACAGCGTCTCGCATCATGAGTACGGCTGCGATGGTGTCTACGAGAAGCCGGGCGTGACCAGCACCGGCGAGTTCAACAAGGATCAGTCCCAGATCATATGGACGGTCGCCGGAGACGACACCCGCAACAAGCGGACCGGCAGCGAGCCAATCTCGACCAGCAACACCTCGATCAGCATCAGCGGTAGCGCGTACGTGCGTGACAACTCCGATGCCGGCAAGGCACTGTTGGACGGATTCAAGACCAAGTGTGCCAAGTAGCGTCGACGTCCCGCCGGCCGGCGAGCAGCACTGAACCCCGTGGGCATCGCGTCCACGGGGTTCTGTCCGTCCTCGGCTGGTCAAGCCTCTGACGCCTCCTCCTGAAGCTGCGGCGCCGGGTATGGACGACGCACCCGGTGAGGTTGATCGTTCTCACCGGGTGCGTCAGGCCTCCACGCTCGCCCTCGATCGGAGGATCAGTCCCCCTCGCGCCGGCCTCGGCGAACGGTCGGCCGCGGCTGCGGCTCCGGGGTCTCCACGCTCCGGGGGGCCGGATCGGCAGTCCGGCGCGGACGTGGAACCGGAGCCCGCCCCGGCGAAGGAGCCGGTGCAGGAGCCGGTGCAGGAGCCGGTGCAGGAGCCGGCGGCCGCGGAGCACGCCCCGGCGGGGCAGGCGTCGGGCGCGGCGTCGGCGCCTGGATCGAACCCGGCTGACCCGCTGCCTGCGTCCGACCCGGAGTCCGCGCACCAGGCGCAGCCGTAGCACCGGCCCCTGGCTGCCTCGGAGTCGAGGAGCCGTCGCGGCGGGCGTTGTTCACGGGCAGCAGCCGGTCACTGTTCGTCTGCGCCTCGGCCTGCTCCGGCCGTGCCGGCGGCCGGATGGGGGTCTGGGCCCGAGCCGGGGCAGGGGTGCTCTGAGCGGAGGGCGTGGGACGCGCGCTCGGCGCACCCGGCCGCGTCGGAGCCGGAGCAGGTGCCGGGGCAGGCACGGCGTCGCCGCCGAAGCGCTGCGGTGCGGCCTGCTGGTTGCCGTCCTGTTGGCTCTGCGCACCCTGGGAACCCGCGCCGAACTGGGTCGGACGCGCGCTCGGCGCACCCGACTGCGTGGGACGCGCGCTCGGCGCACCCGGCCGCGTCGGAGCCGGAGCAGGCACGGCGTCGCCGCTGAAGCGCTGCGGTGCGGCCTGCTGGTTGCCGTCCTGTTGGCTCTGCGCACCCTGGGAACCCGCGCCGAACTGCGTCGGTCCCGTCTGACCGGCGACAGCCCCACGGGCTCCGCTGGTCGGGACAGGACCAGCGCCGTTGGCGCCGCTCTCGCCCTGAGCACCACCACGAGAACTCGACGGGTCCGTCGACGAGGAAAGTACCTCACCTTGGATGACCTTGTGGCCGCTTGTGTACCCGAGGTTCGACAGGCCACCCTGGGCGCTCAGACCCTGCGCCGTCTGCTTGTCCGAGCGCGAGCTGCCCGCTCCACCACTCGTCAGCTGCAGCGGACCACCCTTGTCCGCGGGTCCGTCGTGACCGGGCGTGCCCAGGACACCGGCGGGACCGGTGCCGCCCGGCAGAGCCTTGACGCCGTCACTGCCGCCGCCGGAGCCACGACCACCAGGGCCACCATCCAGCGCGGGCCTGTCCGGTCCATCCGGTCCGTCCTGCCCGCCACCCTCGAGGGTCAGCCGCTGCTTACCGGACGTCAACTCCGTGGCGCCACCGTTCGTGCCGCCGGCGTTCGTCGACGCCGTCTTGCCCGTGGGCTTGCCCCCGCTCGGGGACGCCGGACCGCTGGTCTTGCTGTCGAAGCCATTGGCGAGCTTGTTGCCCATGGCCATACCCGCGCCGGCCCCCGCACCCGAGGCCAGAGCAGGCATCAGCCCACCCTTGTCCGGCTTCGGCGTGCTGTTCGTCTCGAGGAACTTGTCCACGAGCTTGGTGACCACCTCGTCCATCGCCTGCAGCACAGTCTTGCGCACCCGTAGCAGGGCGAAGGTGATGCCTATGATCACCAGCGAGGAGATCAGGGTCAGGACCACCACGATGATCCCGCCGAGCGCGGCGCTGCCCCACAAGCCACCCGGGCTCATGAAGCTCGACACGGGGCCGGCCATGATGTCCGGGACCGAGATCAGGAACTCCGAGACGAACTGGTAGACGAACAGCGTGACGAGGACTTCCATGATCATCGCTGTGGAGTACACGATCACTTTGGCGATTGCCTGCAGGGCGCCCAGCGTCGCGAACGGTACGGCGGCCACCAGGCCGAAGGTCCGCTTGATCGCCCCGGCCAGCATGCCGATGGCGTACCAGAAGCCGAGCAGGACGATGGAGCCCAGGACCGTGGCCGCGTTGCTCCAGTACATGAACTTCGCCGGCCCCGTGCCCACCTGGCTGACGGCCATGTGGTTCTCGCGGGTGAACCCGCTGGTGGCGTTGTTGGACGAGTACATGGCCAGTGAGCCGGGGTTGAACCCGGTGTTGAGGTAGTTGTACGCCGCCAGGGGAGACAGGTTGCACGAGGAGGGTGTCTTGCCCACCGTGAAGCCACAGCCACCCTTCGTCCCCGTCGTCGTGAAGACCGTCGAGTCCTTACCGGGACGAGAGGAGGTCAAGCCCGTGCCGTCGGTCGAGATCACCGGGTGATCGACCGGCTTCGGCCCCTCTTCTTCACCGAACTCCTTCACGTCGCCGTAGCTGTCCTTGTCGACGAACCAGCTCTTCTTGGTATCCGAGCTCTCGTCCAGTTGCGTGATCGAGGTCTTGATCCCCGACTCGAAGTCGGAGGCTGCCATCTCGTTGCTCGCGATGTACTTGCCGATGATCCCGAAGGTCGAGAACACCGCTTTGAAGTCGTCCGAGGCACGGCCTCCGTTGACGGATACGGTGCCGTCCTTCCAAGCCGACTCGGCGTCTTTGGCCTTCGTCCCGATGTTGATGCCGTTGAACGTCGCCCCGTGGGACTGCTTGTTGATCGCCAGCGCACTGGTGCGCACGGACATCATCGCGTCCGGGCTGGCCTGGTCATCGTCCCAGGAAACAGTGGCCTGGTCCGGAATCCCCAGGCGGTCGTTCATCATCCACGCCTCGAAGTCGACGTAAGTGCTCAGCACGACGCGCGTCGGGCCGGCGTGTTGACCGAGAACGGAGTCGTCGAACTTTCCGAGCACGCCGGAGTACATCGACCCGACGAGCGGCAGGCCGACGCCGATGAAGACGACGCGCACGATGAGCTTCTTGATCGCCGAGCCACGGTCCATCTTCTTGAACAGGACCAGGCCGATGAGCAGGACGCCGATGAAGATCGGCACGAGCGCCTGCCAGGAGATGTCGACGAGCAAGCCGTACCAGCCGCTGATCCAGTGCTGCAGACCCGAGAGCGCGCCGCCTCCGGTATCGCCTCCCGTCATACCCTCGGCAAAAGTCGGATTCACCGCCGCGACCGCGTTGTAGAACCACAGGAAGGGGTTGACGAGCTTCAGGAACTGGATGATGACGTAGAACAGCGTGCCGACCGCCAGCGCCAGGGCGTAGAGGACCCAGATGATCGACCCCCCGATCACGCTCACGATCTGGCCGCCGATGCCCGAGGACATCGTGTCCAGGCCAAGGTCGTTGTTGGCCGCCCCGAAGTGCGCGTAGTCGAGCATTCCCGCGTACTTGGCGTTGCCCTTGTCATCCTTCGCGGCCAGGGTCTCGTAGGTGACGGTCTGCGAGGACCCCGACACCTCGGCGAAGAACCAGCCCACGATGTTGCCCAGGCTGAACTCCGGGTCGGCGTAGCCGAGAATGGAACCGCCCGAGGCCGGGCTGGACGTGACCGGCTTCCAGTTCTCGTGCATGCCCTTGTCGTTCTGCGGCGAGTTCTTCTCGCTGAAGTACGAGCTCGCGTTCGAGGCCAGCTGGTAGAGGCTGTAGTTGTCGCGCTCCTTCTTGTCGTCCGCAGACGCCGGCGAAGACGTCGCGATCATGAACACCGGCACGAGCAGCGCCGCCAGGAGCATGACGGCGAGCCCGCGCGCGAGCCGGCCCGGGCGGACGGCACCCACGCTGTGGCCGGCCCGGGCACGCAGCCTCGCCACCGCCGTGATCGTCCCGTTCATGGTCTCTCCTCTGCTCCTCGTCCTCGTATCAGTGCTGACCTCGCTCATGTCTTTTCCAGCTTCTTGGGCTTCGGCCTTGTTGCTGGTCGCTTTGCGTTGTTCCCGGGCTGCTGCAGGCTCTTGCCGTCGGTGCGCTTGATCGCGTCAGCCTGGCCCGCGTCGGCCCCACCGCCGTCGCCCTCGCTGTGCTTCCGGATGCTGGTGAGGTTCGCGCCCGGTGTCGGCTTGTCGTGCATGATCGAGTCCATCCGCGCCGTCTCCTCGGCCTTGGCCGCCTCCAGTCGGACCTGCCTGCGTTGGGCCTCGCGGTAGGGGTTGATCCCCAGTGCCAAATCCAGGTGAAAGACCACGTTGGAGACGCCCCGGCGCAGGTACGTGAGGTTCTCGTCCTTGGTCGTGATGAGTTGGGCGAGATCCGGCGGGATCCGCTGGTGCAACTGCTTCTGGTACTCCGCCACTGTTTTGTCGCGCATCGGGCCGAAGAGCGTGTAGTCCGCGGCGTCGAACTTGTTGAAGTCGCTGTCGGCCAGCATCTTGTCGACGTCGTTGTAGCTGTAGACCACCCGGCCGCCGCGCTCGTGCATATGGTCGAACTGGTCCTTGAGGTACTTCTTCACCCGGTCGTCGATGTGCTCGGTGCCGTGGATGATCACTGTGTCGCCGATTGCCAGCTTGCCGACGGCGAAGCCGACGATGTTCACCAGCTGCGCCATCGCCACGCCCTTGCCGCGGCGCATGAGCCGCGAGAAGTCGTAGACCACGCGCCGCGAATCCCGGACCCCGTCCACAGCCGAGGCCGTGTGGTTGTTGAACAGGTCGCCGTTGGTGCTCAGCATCGCGTTGGCGATGCCTCTGAGCACGTTGTAGGCGCGCAGCTGGTCCGGGTCGGTCTTGCTGGAGTTCAGCAGTGCCTTGTGCGCGGTCGCCAGGTAGGAGACGAACATCTGAAGACGCGGCACCTGGGTGTGCGGGATGTTCACCACGCGCAGGCGGTTGCGCTGCTCCTTGGCGTTGTGCCGCCACATGCCCTGCTCGATGTAGAAGTCCGTGGCCGTGTCTTCGAGGGCACTGCGGATGATCGAGCCGACGGCACCGTCGGTGGTCTCGTAGAGCTGCTCGAACATCAGCTTGAGCTTCTCCATCTGAGCGGAGAAGACCGTCAGCTCGTCCTCCTCCTCGCCGAACATTTCGAACATGTTCACGTCGCCCTGGTTCAGGTCCACGCGCGAGGTGAGCCGCTCGAACCTCGGGCCGAGCTTGTCGAGATTCGCCCCGTCAAGGACGAGGTGGACGACCTGGCCGTTGTTCAGCAGCGTCGCTTGCGAGATCTTCGAGCACCACATGTTGGCCACCCGCTGGCGGTCGAGGTACTCGCTGAGGGTGGCGTCGGCGACGATCACGTGGTGGGCGTAGGCGTTCACGTCCATGAGCACGGCGCTGTTGTTGACGTCGCCGACCATGTAGCCGACGTACTCGCCGCCCTTGTCGTTGAGGCCGTTGGTCACCAGCGAGTACGAGCCGGCCAGCTCGGTCGAGGTGAAGTGGAAGCCCTTGCCCTTCTTCTTCTCGTTGTTCTTCCACAGGCCCGAGAGCTCCTGGCGCTGCTCGCCGGCGTAGGGCGCGGCCTTCAGCGTGCCGAAGCGGTCGATGTACAGGCGCGTGACCCGGTCGATCGTGTCGTCCAGGGTCGCCAGATCCGGGGCCTTGAGAAAGAGCCGGTTGTGCACCGAGAGGTAGCTCGCGCCGTCTTGGAGCTCTCCGATCGTGACCCCGAGGTCACCGGAGATCTTCGCGGCCTTGCGCCTGGAGGAGGTTGTGCCCGTCTCCTCCTGCTCGTTGGCATCGAGCCGTTCCAGCTTCTCGGACTGTTTCGAATATGAGTCGATCCACTTGTCGTCCATCCGCTTGACCTGCTCGAGCACGACCGCGGTGACCCGCTCGTCCAGACCGTCCGGGATCCGGTCGATGCCCCAGAAGGCGGCGAAGTTGTCGTGCGCGGCGTCGTCGTGGAAGTACGCCAGGATGCAGGCGACCGAGCCGTCGACCTCGAAGTAGTCGGAGTGGAAGAGGTACTTCTCCTTCGGCTTCAGCGCGAGCAGATGAGGATAGGCGTCGAACGTACCCTGGAGGTGCTTCACCTCCCGGCGGCGCTGCCACCAGTTCTTCTTCGGCTCGGTGGCTTCGTCGGCCACGCCGGGAGCCGCCGACGCGGTGTCCTGCAGGACCTCGGCCCGAGCAGCGTCGTCCGCGGGCAGATCACCGACCGGAAGCTCCGCGCTCTCATTCGTCTCGTCAGGCTTCTTTCCCGGGACGCCGAGCTGTGCCCGGACTTTCGTCATCAGCGCCATGGTGTCCTTCGTTCGTTCCTCGTCGTGTGGGTCGGCCTGGCGCTGTCAGTTCAGCGACGTCTTGAGATCGAGCAGCTCGTCGTCGATGCCCTGGTAGAAGACCCGCAGCATCGGCTCGGCCTCCTCGCGGTCGAGCATCGTGGCTTCCTTGATCATGAGGGTGGAGCCGCCGACCTCGGCCTGGAGGATTTGGTGTCCCTTGCGCAGTGCGTCGGTGTTCTTGCCCTTGAGCAGCAGGTACTGGTGGATCGAGGGGAACTTCCCGCCCACGTGCTGCGTGAGGATGTCGTACTGCTCGTTCTGCAGCTCGATCAGATCGGGGTCACGGAGCTGAAGGGCCTGGTTGCGCTGCTCCAGGTTCGCCACCTGGTGGTAGATCCGCTGCGGCTCCTTCGTTGTGATGAAGCTGTGCTCGCAGGTCGTCTCGACCTTGCGCCAGAAGGAGTCCACCCGGTCGAGGATCCCGATCCGGTCCTCGTCGAAGAGCAGATAGCTCGCTGAGCCGACGACCAGGTAGACCCGGCCTTCGCCGCCGTCGGAGAAACGGATCAGCCCGTCCTCGTCGATCCCGTCGATGCCGACGATCGAGTAGAAGTCCGTGGGGTTCGAGCTGCGACGGGTGAAGACGTGGCGGGCCTTGCGGGGCACATAGGCAAGGAGGGCCGGCACCCGCATGATGCGCAGTTCCTTCGTCTTCATCAGCCCGCCGAAGTAGGCGATCGCCGCCAGGCCCCAGAGAACGAAGAACGCGATGGAGACTGGGCCCGAGCTCGCGACGAACGTCGACGTGCTGAACCACAGCAGGGCGAGGATGCCGCCACCGAAGAAGAGCAGCTGCTTGATCGGGGAGGGCTTCGCCGCCCAGCCGCCCTTGCTGAGCGTGATCTCGTGATCCAGGAAGCTCCTGTTCAGCGAACTTGGCACCTTATAGGACATTTTCGCCATGAATCTCCCATCCCCCCTGCGATCGCAATGGCCATTGTTCGACCTATCGAGAAGCCTTCATGTATGAGGCGCGCGAATGGCATCCTATCTCAGATAAGCCATTCGAAACGAGAGTGAAAGGGACTCGGGCGGTGACGTTGGGCGAGTCTGACTGGCGTATCCGAGTCATCCGAGCACTGCCTGCTCCGAGTGCCGAGTGCCGAGTGCCGAGTGCCGAGTGCCGAGGGGGGGAGGGCGTGCCCGGCCCCGCGCAGTGTCTGCTTGACCGGATCAGGCACCGAGAGCACTCGCGCGTGGTGCATTTGATGCACCACGCGCAGACACCAGAGCGTCGGGGCGCCGGCCGTGGCCGTGACGAGCCGCTGGACCAACCCCGGGACCGCTGGCGCCTCGTGGTGCAGGCGCTCGCTCGGCAGGGCGAGCTGCTCGTCCAACCCCCAGGGCCCGGACGGATCCCGCTGCGGGTGCCGCCTCGTTCTCTGTCGTGAAATGGCAGCAGCGGGCCCCGAGGTCCGGGACCCGCTGCTACTCGTCTACCCGGCCGACATCAACCGAACGACGGGACGATCTTCTTCTTGCCGCCCTCTTTCTTCCAGGAGATGCGGGCGTCGAAGGTCTTGCCCTTGGCCGAGACGAAGCCCGTGCCCTGGATGGTCTTACCTGCCGCCAGGTCCTTGCGCTGCGCATCGGTGAAGGTCACCTGGCACCAGGACCGAGGTGGCTCGTCGGCGGAGCCGAAATCAGGGATGATCTTCCCGGCCTTCGCGTCCCAGGTGACCTTGCAACCGAAGGTCCTGCGAGTCCGCGCGCTGACGAAGTCGTCGATCTCCAGCGCCTGGCCCGCCAGGAGCACCGCGACCTCCGCCGGCGTGAACGTCCGGCCGGACCACTTCGTCGGCTTGTCCGGCACCTCCGGCTGGAACCCGACGAACGTGCGCCCCTTGAACTTGCCGACGCCGAGCGCACCGGTGGCCGGGAAGGACTTGTTCTCCTTCGACCTCGCCTCGAACGAGATCGTTTCGCCCGCGAGCAGCTGTGCCACCTCGTCATCGCTGAACTCGTGGCCCGACCAGACCTTCTTGAAGGCGACCTTCTTCGGGCCACCTGGAGCGGCCTGCCACACGCCCTCGGCGCGGGCGGCGCCGACCTGCTCTTTCAGGCCGGGTTCGGCGCGCATGGACGAGGTGTTCTTCGTCATCGCGGCGAACTCACTTCGCCCGGACCCGGACGGTTCGCGCCGTGCACGCCCTGGGGCTTCACGTACGTGGAACGAGGCCGCCGGTGAGACGCGGCACGTCCTCGGAGCCGCGAGGCCGGCGCGGCCATACCCGCACACAGCGGAGTGCAGTAGCAGCCGTGGTACACCCGGGTCCTGGACACAGAGAACCGACAACCCCACGCCTTGCAGCGCTGACGGACGGCAAAGCACTGCTCCTCGCTCGTCGCGGTCACCGGATCGGCCGCCCTTCCCGCTCGCGTTCGAGCCTCGACTGCTTCCTGGTCGCCTCACGGGCCATGTCCCGGAGATGGATCGCCTCCTTGTGTGTGATCGGCGCGTCATGAAGGTTGTGCGAGCCCCGCAGGAAGTTCTCCGTGCGGTCGGCGATGGAGTATGCGAGCGCCTGCTCGATCACCGCGCTGGTCTGGCGCACCTCGCCCAGCTCGTCGCGCAGCTTGCGCAACAACCCGTCCCGCTCGCGTTCGGCAGACTCGATGCTCACCAACCGTGTCAACACGCTGCCCAGCAGCGGGTCGCGGGAGCGGAACAGCTCCACGGCGCGCTCGGTGGCAGGATCGGCATCAAGGCGCAGGTCGAGCTGTGCCAACAAGAACGCCATCACCAGCGTGCCCTGGCTCAGCCGCCGGCTGAACTCCCGAGCGGCGCTGTCGCTCACGCCCAGCTCACGGACCGCGGCTGCTCGCAGCTGCTCCCGCAGCGCGTTCATGACGCTCTCGGGCAGCGCCTTGATGTGCGGCTGGCTCTGCACGCCGTCGAGCCGGAAGCCCGACTGGGGGAGCGTGGCGGTCTCGGCTGTACTGCCCGAGCCCCTTTTCGAGGGCGCGCTCCGCACGGCGCGCAGATCACCGGTGAACTGCGGCGATCCGGGCCCCACCTGCTCGGGTTGGTCCGGTGCGGCGGCATCGTCATGAGCATCGATTTCGGCTGCGGCAGCGCCCTCCGCGTCCGGCTGTGCGCCGGGAGCGGAAACGGCATCGGCCGCAGGACCCGCCGGCACACCGCCCGGGAGCACCTCGTCAGCGGTGTTCTGCCCGCCGCCGGCGCCACCGCGCTGATCGGACCTGCCGGTCCGCTCGGAGTCGCCGACGTCGGGCTCGCGGTCCGGCTCCCGGTTCGGGCGATCTGTTTCGGGTTCCCCATCGAGATCAGCCCGCGGGCCTTCACCCTCGAGTTGACGAGCCTGGACGCGCTTCAACTCCTCGCTCCCACCACGCCGGTAGGCGTCGAGGAAGGACGTGTCCACATCCATCACCTCGTCGGTGGGCGTGGCCGCCTCCAGCATCTCCGCGAAGTCCCGGCTCATACGAGCTCACCGTCCTCCTCGTCGAGCAGGTAGTTGTCGCCGCGGGTGAGCCCGATCAGCGAGTCGAAGCCCATGGTGACGACGCGTTCGAGGTTCGCCGAGTTCTTCGCCAGCGCCGCGACCTGATCGACGAGCTCATTGAGCCGCGCGATCTCCAGGGTCGGCAGGTCATAGTCGAGGTTCTCGCGCCGGATCTTCTCGACCACCGCCTCGGCCACGTACTCGCTCACCGAGGAGAACCCGCGCTTGTCGGCCCAGTACTCCGCGCGCTGCTTCTCGTCCGAACTCAGCCGGACGAACATGCCCTGGCGGCCACCGCTGCTGCTCCGTGGCCCGCCCGGCAGCTTCTTCTTCGCGCCGCGCACAGGTTGCGTCGTCTCGTCCAACTCGTGTACGGCAGTCATCTGCGGCTTCTCCAATGCCTTGCCTCGCCAATCCGTGCAGTCGCCCTATCGACGCTAGTGGATAAGACACCTGCCACTCTTTGTGGTTCCTGGAACGGGCCGAGCGATACGCGTCGCAATGGGTTCATCATCTGTCTGATGAGCGCCCGATCAGGAGGGGGACAGGGGAGTCGGCGTCGCGTTCGCCGTGCAGTCGACAAGCTCCTGGGTGAACCTCGGGGACTGCCAGACCGCCTTGTCCTTGTCGTTCGGCAGGTGTTCGGCGATCGACCCGGTGCCGAGCGGCGCACCACCTGCGAGGAAGTGCAGCGCCTCCTGGCTGAAGCCTGCCTTGTACACCAAGGTCGACAGGCAGGGGCCAGCCGCCGCGTAGGTCTTCTTCTGGCTCTCGTCACGGGCGTAGGAGGAGAACATCGAGACCAGGCCCTTGGTGAGCTCGATGGAAGAGCTGACTGGCTGATCCGCGCGGACTGGGTAAGCAGGCTTCAGGTTCGGCTTGCCCGTCACTGGCTTCGCGGCTGCCTCCGGCGGCGTGTAGCTCTGGGCCTTGGGGCTACCGCTGTTCGGAAGTACGGCCTCGCTGACGCATCCGTCGAAGTCCTCGCGCAGCGACCGCGAGGCCAGCAGTGCGGCGTCGTCCTCGCTCACCTTGTGCAGTCCGCCGATGACCGTGCCCATGTCGTCGCTGTCGGCCTTGATGATGTAGGCCAGCGCCTTCTCCGACATTCCCGCCTTCCGCACCGCGTTACCCAGGCAAGCTCCGCTGTTCTTTCCGGAGCTTCCGGCGCCTTGGAAGGCGAGCTTGTCCAGCGCCTTGCCGAGAGCCGTGTCGGCGACCTTGGCTGTGCTCACGGTCGGGCTTGGTACAGGCGACGGCTGCGCCTCCTTGGCCGTTCCGTGGTTGCCGCTGGAGCACCCGACGAGCACAACGCCCGCAGTCAGCACCGCAGTGGAGAGTCCAACCTTCTTCGTCCTCCAGGTCCTCATCTCTTCTCGCCTCGCATCCCCTGTTGCCGACCAGTCTGATTGGATCCACTGGTCTCTGAGGGTATCTTATTCGAGTGGCCATTCAATGATGGTCTGTGGTGAGTCAGAATGTCGCGCGATAGGGGTTGTAGAGGCTGCACAGAGCGGGACTCGGTTGCGCAGAGTGCCTGCGGGCCCGTCTGGCGCTTGGGGATCAACAGAGTTGATCCGGAGGGCTCTGCGAAAGCAGGGCGCAGCCTGGTGCAAGGAACTGCCGTGCCTCGCAGTCGAGATGGCCTCGACCTGCTGCGGTCGGCTCCCTCGGACCTTCGGCGCAGTGCTCGCGTCCATCGCCGGAGGCCGGGAGTCCATGCAGGGGGCCACGCTCTGACGCGTGTCCATTTCGGAAGGAGAGCGCCGGACAATGCACGGCGCGGACCACCCAGACCTTGGCGTTGCCTGGGGTACGACCCGCCAGGGCGCAGCAAGCGCCGGCCCCAACCGGTCAGCACCGAGGCTGTGAACCCATCCCGGTGGTGGATTGCCACCGCCGCGAACCGCAAGGTCCAGGAGGCACCCGAGGACCTCACATACGACACGAGTGAAGATGCCGCCGCCGTCTTCCTCGCCGCCAACACCACCACGACGGACGGAGACACGGCATGATGCTCGCGATCGGCGCGCTGCTCGGCTGCGCCGCCACTCTGCTCACCCTCGCCATACGGCGTGGCCTGACCCGCACGCCACACTGCGGGTGGTGCGCGACCGCCTCGAACTGGCCCACCTCGCAGCACGACCCCCTGCACTGCCGCGGCTACGTCCAGGAGCGCCGCGGCGAACGGCTGCGCGACATCAGGCACGGCCGCCCCGTCGAGGAGCCGAACCCGTGGGGCGAGGCGTACCCACTCGACGAAGAGATCGCCCAGCGAACGAAAGCCGACGCATGAGCACCGAGACCACCACGGCCGCCGCCGACTTCGCCCAGGCGCTCGCCGAGCTGGCCGACGGATAACCGACCGACCCGGAGGGCACAGCGCCCGTGATCGCCACAGGCACCGCCCCGGCGACAGGCGAGCAGCACCCGGTCCTGATCGAGCCCGGCCCGCTCGACTGGGTGACCGCCCTGGTTCGGGGTGAGCGGGACACCTTCCGCGCCGCCCGTGGCCGCGGCAGTCTTTCACCCTGACCTGCCGGCTCGGTGTCATGCCGTCCGTCATTCCTCGTCTTCGCAATGGCCCTGGTGTTCTGGTTCATCACCGCAACGCTCGGCGGGGTCGAGATCACGGATCTCGGACACGTACAAGTCTTCATCCGGGCGAAGGTGTGCTCGACGCGGGCCACGGACCCGTCGGTGTCCGGCGTTGTCCCCCTCCTGCCCCACGCAACGGGCCGACCGGCCCTTCTGTGGTGCTGGGTGATCAGCCCGGTGCCCAGGTAGGCAACGTCCCCGATCACCGTCGTCCCGGCGGCCACGACCGGCAGGTTCGACTCCCGCCACACGTGGGCATCGGCCTTGTTCTCGGCGTCGGCCGGGCCGATGCCATGACCAGCCGGGTGTACGTCCGCGACGGGCCGCGTTGCCGGCTCCAGCGCCGGCAACGGCCTCAGCCGCTGGATGACCCGGCCGACCGTCGCCGAGGAGATACCGAACAGCGGGGCCGGCTGCCGCATCGTGAGGTTCGTGCAGTAGTACACCGCCACCGGCAGAAGGCGGCCCGCCAGCGGCAAACATCACGGTCGGCCGCCACCGGGTCCCTTCCCGCCCCGCTCCCGCACCACTCTCACCAGCTTCACGAACCGATCCATCCGCAAGCCGTGAACGTCTGCGGGATGGTGACGGCTGCCGGGAGCTGTGGCTCTTGTCCGCCGGCCCGGCGGACCTTGACGGTGTCCATGACCTCCTCGAAGCGGGTTCAGTCGGCGGCGTTGCCGCCGGTGAGGACAAAGCCGAGAGGCCGGCCGCGGCCGTCGCAGGACAGGTGGACTTTCGTGGTCAGTGCGCCTGGGGATCGTCCAGGGGCGTGATCACATATTTCGTCCCGCCGCCCTGCCCCTTTTAACGGGCGCCCACGGCATGCTGGTGGGCCCGCGGGACCGTGGAGTCGACCGACACCAGCCAGCCGTCACCGGTCGCGTCCCTCATGGCCTGCACGGGCGGCCGGCATTCGCGTGAACGTCCGGTCCAGCACCCACCTGCGGAAACGGGTGTAGAGGGTCCTCCAGGGCCCGTACCGTGCCGGCACGTCACGTCACGCCGACCCCGTCCGCGGCTTCCACACGATTCCGTTCAGCACCCGCCGGTCGTCCAACCTCGTTGCCGGGCTGGGGGGCGTCGCGCCGTGGTCTGGTCGGGAGTGGTCGGTTGCTCGCGAGGAGCGTGATTTTGATCGGCGAAGCCGATCCGGGGTTCGGAGTGACGAGGTATTCGGTCAGCGTAGCTGTCTCGGAACTCGTCAGCTCATGATGACGCCCCGTGCCGACATGATTCCGCATCAGAACCCTTTGCGGTACGCCT